>JASEHX010000125.1 GCA_030018645.1 Candidatus Margulisiibacteriota bacterium
TGATCGGCAGCATTAGTTTAGTAAAAAGAATATTGGCCAGCTGCTTGGGTGAATTGAGGTTGAAAACTTCGCCGGCGATAGCATAGATTTGGGTTTCTAAATATTTTATTTTCTTGTCTATTTCAACCGACAGCTTGGCTAATTGTTCTTTATCGATTGAAATCCCATTAAGCTCCATGTCAACCAAAACTTCCACCAGCGGCATCTCAATTTCATAGGCCAATTTTTCCAGCTTTTGCGCTTTTAGGGCTAGTTTAAAGATCTCATAAAGGGCAAAAGTGGCTTCCGCGTCGGAACAAGCATAATCTTTGGCAATATCAATGCGGACAGCGGCAAAGTTGGCCTGCGCATCGTTTTCATCCACCAGTTCGGCTAGTTTAATCATTTCTCGGCCCAAAAATTGTTTAGCCAGTGTTTTGAGGCCGTATTTATTAGAAATCGGGTCGAGCAGGTAAGCGGCAACCATGGTATCGAAGTAGGGGCCGCAAATATCAATTCCATGAGCTTTAAGCACGGAAAGATCATATTTTAAGTTGTGGCCGATTTTAAGTTGGGAAGAAGTAAGGAGAGGGGAAAGTTGCTTTGTAACTATGTCTTGAGTGAGGGACTTTGTCTCTTTGTTACTGACAGGTAAATAATAGGCTGATTTGGAATTACACGAAAAAGAAATGCCCACAATATCTGCCGAAAATGGGTCCAAGCCTGTAGTTTCAAGATCAAAAGCAAAGGCCTTGGACTTATTAAGCTCGGCTACCATGGCTTCCAAATCCTGCTCGGTTAAAACCGCCTTAAAATCAAATTGGGCAATCTTTTCCCTTTTGCGTTCCACAATAGCTTCATTTTGGTACGAGGCCACGCCTTTGCTGTGCTTTTTTACCAAGCTGTCGAACTCAAACTTTTCAAAAAGGGGCAGAACTTTGTCCCAATTAATTTGGCTATATTTGCATTTTTCAAGGTCAATTTTTATGGGAACGTTGGTATCAATGGTCGCCAGTCTTTTGCTTAATTCGGCCAGAGGAAGATTATTTTTAATGCTTTCTTTAACACTGGCTTTATCAATTTTATCCACATTTTTAATGACATTATCCAGCGATCCGAATTGCTGGAGGAGGAGTGCAGCCGTTTTTTCGCCGATTTTGGGGACTCCCGGGATATTATCCGAAGGGTCTCCCCGCAAAGCTTTATAGTCAATTAACTGAGCAGGTTTAAGCCCATAGCGCTCTTCAATTTCTTTTTCACCATAGGATATAATATCCGAAATTCCTTTTTTGGTAGTTTGCAGTTTGATCTTTGAATTTATTAATTGTGCCGGGTCCATATCGCCGGTGATAATCTCAACCGCCATCCCTTCCTTTTCGGCTCTTTTCGCCAAAGTGCCGATAATATCATCGGCTTCATAACCGGCTAATTCAAGGATTGAAAGGCCTAAGGTTTCCGCCACTTCTTTAATGTAGGGCATTTGCGCATAGAGAGTAGGGGGAGCTTTTTCGCGGGTGGCTTTATATTCTTTATACTCCTTATGGCGGAAAGTCGGTTCCGGCCGATCAAAAGCAATGGCAATATAATTGGGTTTTTCATCCAAGATTTTTAGCAGCATGGTTGTGAAGCCATAAACGGCATTGGTGATAATGCCGGAAGCAGTGCGCATGGTGTCCGGCAGGGCATAAAATGCACGATAGGCAAGGGAATTGCCGTCTATCAAGATGATTTTGGGCATGCAGTATTATATCAGGATTTTTCGCCTAACTGATAGCGGGCAAAGCGGCGGACAACAATGTTTTCGCCGATCTTGGCGACTAATTCGGCCAAAAGATCTTTGATCGTCTTCTTAGGATCACGGATATAGGGCTGGTCAAGCAGGCAAATTTCGGCATAAAATTTTTCCAGCCGCCCTTCCACAATCTTTTCCAGTGCTTTTTCCGGCTTGCCTTCTTGTTTTGCCTGCGCAGTTATGATTTCTTTCTCGTGCAGCAGCAAGTTGTCGGGCACTTCTTCCCGGGAAATATATTGAGGAGCGGAAGCCGCAATCTGCATAGCGATATTTTTTGCAAAAGCGCAAAAATCTTCATTTTTAGCCACAAAATCGGATTCGCTGTTTACTTCAACCATGACCCCAATTTTCCCGCCGGTATGAATGTAGGACTCTACCAGCCCTTGGGCGGCCACTCGGCCGGCGCGTTTGGCGGCTGACGCAAGGCCTTTTTTTCTTAAAATATCCGCCGCTTTTTCCATATCGCCGCCGGCTTCTTTCAGGGCGCCTTTGCAGTCCATCATCCCACAGCCGGTTTTTTCCCTTAAGGCAACAATTATTTCAGTAGTTATTTCCATGCTGTTTCTCCTTTACTGGGGTTAACTAGAAACCAACCCGTTTTTCTTTAGCGGCCTCTTCGGGGACCTTAACAAAGCCCATTTCTTCGATTTTTTCCTCAAAAGAAATAGCTTCGGCTTCTTCTTCAATATCCAGCGGCACAGCGATGGCTTCTTCCTGCGGCAGGCCTTCAACCGGCTGGGCAACTTCGCGCGCGGCAACCACCGCGTCGGCAGCTATTTTAGTCAGCAGTTTTATTGAGCGAATAGCATCGTCGTTGCCTGGAATAGGATAATTTACTTCATTTGGGTCGGTATTAGTATCAACAATCGCGACAATAGGAATTCCCAGTTTTCTGGCTTCTTTTAATGCGGTTTGTTCTTTTTGGGTGTCAATGATAAAGACAATCGTAGGGAGCGCGGCCATTTCGCGGATGCCGCCCAAGGCGCGCACTAGTTTTGCATATTCGCGTTCAATGGTAATGATTTCTTTCTTGGGTAATTTTTCATAAGTTCCGTCGGTTTTCCATTTTTCAATTTCTTTGAGACGGGCAATATTTTTCTTTAAGGTCTTGAAATTGGTCAGTGTCCCGCCCAGCCAGCGCTGGCTGATATAAAACATGCCGCAGCGTTTGGCTTCTTCTTCCACTGCTTCCTGCGCCTGCTTTTTGGTGCCGACAAACAGCACTGTTCCGTTATTTTGCACGGTTTCTTTGATAAACTTATAGGCCAATTCAATTAAAGGGATGGTCTTATGCAGATCGATAACATGGATGCCATTGCGGGCAGAATAAATATAGGGCTTCATTTTGGGGTTCCATTTTTGGCTTTGGTGCCCAAAATGCACCCCGGCCTCGAGCAGGTCTTTCATGGTCACTATGGGCATTGGCTAAATTCCTCCTTTAACGACTAATAACAAAACATGATTTTATCATAATGGAGGCAGGTTGACAAGCGGCGGCGCCGGATATTTTTTGGTTGCTAGAGGTTTCGTTGGTATAGTATACTCATGTT
>JASEHX010000126.1 GCA_030018645.1 Candidatus Margulisiibacteriota bacterium
CCCCCCCCGAAATTTCATATTATTTTTTTTACAGGCAAGAATAAAAATACGAGTTTATCTGGTATTGGCGGGGAATTAGATGCTTATACGTCTGCGGGTGAGAGCTTCAGTTCCCTCACACTTCATACCTCAACGCGTCAATGGGATTAAGCGATGATGCCCGCATAGCGGGATAAACTCCAAAGAATGTTCCTACTAATAAAGCGCCGAAACAAGCAATGGCCGCCGCTCCCCAAGCAATGACTGCTTCCATTTTAAGGGCATACATTATTCCCCATGCCGCAAGAGTGCCGATAAGGATGCCAATAACTGCTCCAACCAGGGTTATTAAAATTGCTTCCAAAACAAATTGCAGGAAAATATCGCGGCGCTTGGCGCCGATGGCCTTGCGGATGCCTATTTCACGCGTCCTTTCGCTTACCGCCACCAGCATGATATTCATAATGCCGATGCCGCCCACCAAAAGTGATATACCGGCAATGGCGCTAACAATTGCCGTCAGAGCATTAAGAATATTATTAATAATATCAATCATCCCCTGCTGGGTATGAAAATGAAAATCTTCTTTTTTATGGCGCTTGACTAGCAGCTTGGTAATGTCGGAAATAGCTTGCGGTACTAGCTGTTCATTTTCAATGGTGATAAATATTTCAAAGATCTTATCTGTGCCCAAGACGCTTTCGCAAACAGTGGTGGGGATAAGCGCCATATCATCCATGTCATAGGTAAGCATTGATCCTTTTTCTTCCAGCAAACCAATAATCAGGAATCCCATGTTGTTTACTTTTACTTTTTCCCCTACTGGTGATGCGTTGCCAAACAATTTTCGTGCTATCGTTTTCCCAATTACTACCACATGCCGCCGACCGGCTTCTTCGGCTTTATTATAAAACCGGCCTTCAACCACCTTTTGTGAAACAGCCAAAGGCTAGTCGGCCGAAACTCCCAAGGTAAAGGCCGGGGTGTACTCTTTTTTGCCGAACTTCATCCTTCCCTTCCCCACAATTTCCGGGACCAAATAAACTACGTTGGGGACTCTTTCTTTTATTAAAACCGTATCCGCGTAAGTTAAGGTCAACTCGGGGATTGTCATCTCCGCTTTACCCGGATGGATCTCAATTGAATTAGCTCCCATCCCCCACCCCCGCACTTGGTTCAAGACATATGTTTTAGCTCCCTCTCCCATTGAAACCAAAGTGATGACCGCCGCAATACCAATAACTACACCAAGAGTAGTTAATAGGGTACGGAGTTTGTTACCAAGCAGGGATTGGACGGCAAGCCGCGATGGTTCTCTAAGATTGATCATCTTTTCTGGTCAGATAAGATTAAACCATCTTTCAAGCGGATGATCCGCTTGCTGTGGTCGGCAATGTCCTGGTCATGGGTAACTATGATCATTGTTATCCCGCCATTATTTAGTTCATTAAATAGGTTAATAATGTCTTCCCCGCTTTTTGAATCAAGATTCCCCGTGGGCTCATCAGCCATGATCAAAGAAGGATTATTCGCTAGGGAGCGGGCAATAGCTACCCTTTGGCTTTGTCCGCCGGATAGTTCTGACGGGCGGTGATTGGCTCGATCTGACAGTCCAACCACTCCCAATAATTCCTTGGCTCGCTGGCGTCTGGCTTCAAAGCCAACG
Source organism: Candidatus Margulisiibacteriota bacterium (assembly GCA_030018645.1). Lineage (GTDB taxonomy): Bacteria > Margulisbacteria > WOR-1 > O2-12-FULL-45-9 > O2-12-FULL-45-9 > JASEHX01. The sequence goes on from JASEHX010000126.1 coordinate 1,646, forward strand.
CCTGCATAAATTAGCGGCAGCTCCACATTTTCGACGGCGCTTAATTTAGGCAATAGATTAAATGTTTGGAAAACAAAACCCACCTTTTTATTGCGGATATCCGCCAATGAATTGTCATCCAACTCGTCAACATCCACTTCATCCAATAAGACGTGACCGCTGGTTGGCCGGTCAAGACAGCCGATAATATGCATTAAGGTGGATTTTCCGCAGCCGGACGGCCCCATAATGGATATAAATTCGCCTTTTTCAATCATAAACGATACCCCGCATAAAGCCGGCACCTCTACCTTCCCCATATAGTAAGTTTTTTTAAGATTATCGACTTCAACTACCGCATTTTTAGTGTTCAATTTTGACTCGCCCCCTATCTTTTAATTTTGAACCATTAGTAATGGCTACCACCTCATTGCTGGCTAACCCGGATAAAACTTCAACCCTTGTATACGACCGGATCCCAAGGGTAATTGGGACCTGAAATGCCCGGTTCTTCTTGATAATAAATGCGGTCGACTGGTCGTCTTTGGAAACCAAAGCTTCGCGGGGAACTAATAGCACCATTTCTTTTTTGCGGGTAATAATCTCCGCATTGACCGACATATTTACTTTTAACTCATCGTGTTTGGAAGAAAAGCGAATTTTACAGGGAAAAACATATGATTCCTCATCCATTTTTACTCTGCCTCCAACTTTACGAAGCTCGGCCAGCGGAGCCACCCAATATAGCCGTCCCTCAAATATTTTATCCGGATATACGTCGGTAGTTATTTTCACCTTATTGCCGATTTTTATATTAGCAATATCAATTTCATCGATTTGGGCATTGATCCATGACTTGGCATAGTTAACTATAATTATGGCCGGGGTGCCGGCAATAACGGTTTCGCCGACGTCGTAATTGACCTTGGCTACTATCCCGCCGGCCGGGGCAACCAAGCGGGTAGTATCATCAAATTCGGCTAATGTTTCTCCCCCAAAAACCCTATCGCCTTCCTTGACCTGCAAGGTTATGATTTTCCCGCCCAGCTTTGGCCCTAAATCATAAACCGGCGCATCCACCACTCCGCTGGCTGAAACGACCTCTTCAATTGAGCCTACGATAACCTGGGCCGTTTTTATACTTACCACCCCCCGGCTCCACCAGCCGATAAACAGCCAGCCGGCCAAAATAACAGCTATAACACCAATAATAATCCAAATTAATCGTCCTTTGATTTTTTGCAGCATTTAGAATACTCCTTTCCCGACGGATTTATTGATCTGCGCTTTGGCAATTTCCAAGTCATAGATGCTTTTTAACAAGTTATTCCGCGCCTCTGTCAGAGATGCCTGCGCGTCAATCACTTCCAGGTTGGTCCCCACGCCGGAATTGTAGCGCGTGGTCGATACTTTTTCGCTTTCACGGGCTGATGTCACGGTTTTTTGCGCGACCGCAATGACTTCTTGCGCGGTAACTAAGTCGTAATAAGCGTTTTTTACTTCCATTTCCACCGCGTTTTTAACTTTTTCTTCATTGGCGATTTGCGTATTCAAATTGGCCGCCGCTTCCCTGACTTTGTTATAAATAGTGAACCCGTCAAACAATGTCCAGGAGGCCGCTCCGGCAACTTGCCATGAATTAACCTTATTTTCATAAGCTGGATAAGTGG
>JASEHX010000127.1 GCA_030018645.1 Candidatus Margulisiibacteriota bacterium
CCTGCCTGCCGGTAGGCAGGCACGAAGGGTGCAGTCAACGCATAGCCGCTATTGCGTTTTCCTCCCCCTTAGAGTCTTGGTGTCTTGGTGTTAATTCCCAAGAATCAAGATAATCATATTACAAAGCTTTTGGGCCCTGCTCTTTACTGCTTATCCTAATCACTTCTTCGATCGGGGAGATGAAGATTTTGCCGTCGCCCATACTGCCGGTTGAACAGATTGAAGTGATGATCTCAATAACAGTGCTCAAATTCTTTTCTTCAATTACCATTTCTAATTTGATCTTAGGCATAAATTCTACCCGATACTCTCCTACCCTCCATTCCAATGTTATCCCTTTCTGTTTGCCGCGTCCCTTAACTTCGGTAACCGTCATCCCATGGAAGCCCTTTGCATCCAGCGCCTCGCGCAGTTCTTCCAGCTTTTCGGGTCGTATAATCGCTTCTACTTTTTTCATTTAAATGCCCTCCCTTATACACTCTCGGCATGCTGGGAAATATCCAGGCCGACCAATTCTTCGTTCCCGCTTACCCGCAAACCAATGACCAGATCGATTACCTTGGCAATAATCAATGTAGCAACAAAGGAAAAGGCGGCAGTTACCAAGACAGTAAAGGTTTGCGTCCAAATCAAACCGGGATTTCCCAGTAATAATCCATCTGCACCAGCCGAGTTGATTGCTTTGCTGGCAAAAATCCCAGTGGCAATTGATCCCCAAGCACCACCCATCCCATGGCAGGCAAAGGCATCGAGCGATTCGTCAATGCGGACCGCCATGCGCAGGACAATCATATAATATGAGATGATCGCAGCTACTCCACCAATAACGATGGCAGACAGGGGACTGACAAAACCAGAAGCAGGGGTTATGGCGACCAAACCGACCACGGCTCCCGTTGCTACCCCTAGTACACTGGGACGGCGATGGATCCAACTTAGTGTCATCCAAACCAATGCTGCAGCTGCTGCCGCTGTATTAGTAACCACAAAAGCCGATACGGCTAATCCATTGGCCGCCAAGGCTGACCCGCCATTAAAGCCAAACCAGCCAAACCATAAAAGGACCGCCCCTAAAACAACTAAGGGAATATTGCTCGGTTCCATGTTGTCTTTCCCATAGCCTTTGCGTTTCCCAATAATTGTGGCAATAGCTAGCGCCGAGAAACCGGCTGTAACATGTACAACTGTTCCACCGGCAAAATCAAGCGCCCCCATCGCCCGCAACCAGCCGCCCACTCCCCATACCCAATGGGCTACTGGGTCATAGACGATCGTGGCCCAAATTCCGGTGAATAATAAGAAGGCAGAAAATTTTATCCTTTCAACAAAAGCCCCTACAATTAATGATGGAGTAACAATGGCAAAAGCGGCCTGGAAAATCATAAAAGCCAAAGCTGGAATAGTTGCCGCATAATCGGCATTGGGCGCTTGGCCTACTCCAATTAATCCTAACCAATTTAAGCCGCCAATTAAACCGGCGTGGCTCGTCCCAAAAGCCAAGGTATAGCCAAAAAGCACCCATTGGATACTTATTAAGAACAGGGCGGCAAAGCACATCATAATCGTCGATAGGATGCTTTTTTTACGCACCATCCCGCCGTAGAAGAAACCCACCGCCGGCGTCATCAAGATCACTAGTGCCGTTGATATCAAGACCCACGCTGTATCACCTGTATTAATCATATCTTTCCCTCCTCAAATTCAATGACAAATGACCAATGACAAATGATGGTGTCGCTACGCGACATTAAAATAATAAATTCATTCATTTGTCATTTTTAATTTTTCATTTGACATTATAAATTTATGTCGAGCTGCGTTGTTACCGTCGGCTTTGCGCCGTTGTTCCAGCTGCCGTAACCGAAAATAACGGAGGTGTTCGGTGCAAACACAAAGGAGAAGCCGGCAAAAGCGGCGCCTAAGACCGAATTAGTCCCGGCATAATCGACACAGAGCCATAGCTTATCGTTAACGACCTTGTCCCAAGTTAAAATTAATCCGGCATTATCTTTGTTCCCGCTACCATCAACTAATACTGAACCGTTGCCGGCAAAATAGCCTACAGTTATCCTTCCTAGAGGAAAGGTTTTGGCTGCAACCCCATAAAGTACATTTTGATCCGTCACACCGGCCTGCGTCCCCAACCCATAGCCGCCGATAGCTAAAGCTGGCAGATTGCCATTTTCCGGGATACCATATTTGAGGTTGCCGACAAAAGGAGCGGCCTGCGGTTCGAACACATCGATCCCGATTTCTACCCCTGGGACCAGGCCGTAAGTTAAACCAACATCCGTTGGATAAGCATAGCCGCCGGCTGCTGGTCCAACCAAGGTAAAGTAGTTATCGATCCCGAAGTGCATTACTCCCGTCGCTTGGATATCCGTCGACGGGTTCCAGATTTGGGTCGAGGGGGTTGCTAGGGCCATGGTTGCAAGGAACGTTACTAGTGGCAAACAAATAAATTTTTTCATCGTGTCCTCCTTTGGCCTTAGCAAAGCAATTTCATTGCCAAGCTATTCCAAGCTGCGTCACGAGGAGAAAATACATTTCTGTTAAATTGCGCGGTGATTAAGCAGACAAATTTGTGGGGAACTTAGATTGTCAAGTAAGATTTCAATATTATCTTTTTAAATTCCGAGGAAAGGCGGTGCCAATCAAGTAGATCAACGCTAAAAGGCAGGTTTGATTCTTCAAAGGCCTCTCTTAATTGCGCCATTTTACCAAGTGGAATTTTTGGTCATCTTCTTAAAAAAGATCTTCCAGCAGTTTTTCTTTTGTCAAATTAAAAATGCCGGATATTTCATTCAGGATATTATTTAAGGTCCCGATTTTAATGGCTTGGTGGTTTGGGATTGTAATGTCGTGTTCTTTTTCGTTGACGAGCGCAGTTAAACGAATGTGGCTGCCTTTTTGCCGGGTAACTTGATAACCTAGTTTTTTTAATCTTTTAATTAAGTCATCACCGGAAATATCCCTGGGGATCCTAGGCATAAGCCAGGGTTTCCTCTCTGACAATATGCAGTCTGATTACTGAAGGAGTATATTCAGATTTATCAAAATGGCATTCCAAGGCATCTTTAATGTTTTTTCGCAGTTCTTCCAAGGTTTCGCCCTCAGTAAAAATGGGATGCCCCAATGCTTTGGCAGTAAATCCCCCTTCTGGATCTTCTTCTACCATAAAAATAATTTCTGCGACAATCATTCTAACCCTCCGAACACCTTATTATAACATCCCCATGGCGTTCGTCAATCTGCCGCGTAAAAAG
>JASEHX010000128.1 GCA_030018645.1 Candidatus Margulisiibacteriota bacterium
CATCTAAGTTTTTTACCCATTCTAAATATTCGGGATAAACAAAAGCCGATTCCTTTAAACAACGTTTTTCAAAAGAAGCATTATACGCCAGGATCGATCCATTACTGCCAAGCAGTTCTTTTAGCCGCCGCAAAATTTCCGGCCGCGGGTCTTCTTTGCCTGGTGCAAGGTAGCCGTAATGTTTTGGCCCTGCCCCTTCCTTTTCCACTATGTGCAGTGAAAATTGGATAGGGATACTCTTATACGGTCCGGCATTATCATACACCGGAATAGCCGGGGCAATAGTTTCAAAATCCAGGAAATAGACCGGATAAACTAAACGGCGCAAAAATTCACTCAGTGCTTCTTTATCAATATAGGGCTGGTTTTTGCGGTATGCTTCAATTTGGATTACTTGTTTGGCATTTAATTTATAATCCGCCGGGATGTCGGTAATTCTACTAACACCCTGTTCCAATAAATCAAAACAACGCTGGCCGCCCTGGTGCAAGGTAAAAACGTTTCCCTCCGGCAAGTCTTTCCAGCAATAATCAACTAACGGACACTCGTGGGGAGAAGAACAATAAGGACCAATTTCAATAGCCGGCATATCTTGGCTGTTAAGGGTTTTAAGCATTGCATCGACGGCTTTATCAATTTGCCGGGATAAAATCGCGGTTTGTTTGGTAATATCTTGTCTTAGGAAAAACTGGTTGGGGTCAACTGCGCCGCTGCGGACAAAATCCTTATTGATGTACATTATAAAGCACTGGCGAATTTTAAGGCCGGCACCTTCAAAGACATATTTTTGGAAGGCCGCATCGTGGTAATGTTCGTCTTTTACGCCGGTTGAACTTTTGACCTCAATTAAATCCCAGGCATTTTCCTCGACTGGCGCCAATATGTCAGCTAAAGCATAGGCATTTTTATAGACAAATCCGGCCTCAAAGAGCGGTTTGCGGCTTTTTACAGCTTCTAGTGATTGGAGAGATTGTTCCTCGGGGTTGAATTTGCGCGCAATTAAGATGCCGCCGGGAAACATTTTTTGGGCCAATGCCCCCACCCTATGCCCCTCGTCAAAGGCAAATTGGAGAACCGGCGGCGTAGGGGGAAAAAGAGCTTTGCGGTTATACTCGCACCATAAAAGCTTGGGGCACTGCAAGCCCTCAAGGTATTTGGTCTTAGAAAGGTAGCGCATCATTATTAATTATGCCGGATGTTAAAAAAAGATGCAATTGTATGTTTTGGGTCATTTAATCGGTTACATATTACTTGACCCAACCGAAGGCTGTTGGGTTACCTACTTAAATGACTTGACACAGCGCGATTTAACTTGACATTCAATCATTTCTTAGTATACAATCGTATACCTACATAAAGGAGGAGCAAAAATGAACAAGCAGCAGCAAAAAATCCTGGATTATATAAAGCAATGCGTAAGAGAAAATGGCTTTCCCCCGTCGATTCGCGAGATTTGCCGGGCATTTAATTTTTCGTCACCTAGGGCCGGGCAAAAATATTTGGAATCACTGGAAGAGCAAGGTTATATTGAACGGCAAGGGAAATCGCGCGGCATAAAAATATTGAACGGGTTAGATAATTTACTTAATTCTAAAATCATCACCCTTCCCTTCCTAGGTTTCATTGCCGCCGGCGCGCCGATTGAAGTCGTGGAACAAAAAGAAGAAATCGATGTGCCCACCGCGCTAGTCGGGCGCAAACCTTGCTACGTCCTGCAGGTCAAAGGCAACAGTATGATCGAAGACCACATTTTAAATGGCGATTTTATTGTGATAGAAAAATGCGACACGGCCGATGACGGCGAAGTGGTGGTAGCACTAATCAACAATTCTTCTGCCACGCTAAAAAGGATCTATCGCGAAAAGATCAGGGTAAGGCTCGAACCTGCGAACTCTAACATGAAACCAATTTTTGTCAAAGACGTCGCAGTGCAGGGGAAAGTCCGTGGACTATTCAGGAGATTCTAAATTAATCAAAGTAGGCGCCACAAATCATTTCTACATGCGCTATAATTGTAATATAACCAAACAAAAGTTGAATATAATAGAAGGAAGGGTATAATTATAATAGATATGAAAAGCCCATATTATCATAAAAAAAACTTCACCCTTTATCATGGAAACTGTATTGATCTCCTCCATAAAATCGAAGAGAATTCCGTAGATATGATTTTTGCCGATCCTCCATACTTTTTATCGAGTGGCACATTTACATGCCAGAATGGAAAAATGGTAAGCGTAAAAAAAGGGGATTGGGATTTAAGCAATGGCCTTAAAAAGAACTTTGAGTTTCATCAGGAATGGATTAATGCCTGTAAAAGAGTATTAAAACCAAACGGAACAATTTGGATAAGCGGGACCTATCATTCAATTTATCAATGTGGTTTTGCCTTGGAAATAGCAGGTTTTCACATATTAAATGATATTGCATGGTTTAAGCCAAATGCATCTCCAAATCTTAGCTGTCGTTTTTTTACTGCTAGTCACGAAACATTGATTTGGGCAAGAAAAAACAAAAATGCCAAGCATACCTTTAATTATGATTTAATGAAAGATGGGGATTGGGAAGAAGATCAATTAAAGAAAAAAGGATTACAAATGCGGTCTGTATGGTCAATTAACACCCTCAAACCTTCGGAAAAAAACTGGGGTAAACATCCCACTCAAAAATCATTTGATCTTTTAAGGCGAATCGTATTAGCTAGCACAAACATTAATGATCTCATAATAGATCCTTTTACCGGCAGCTCAACAACCGGCCTTGCTGCCTATCGATACGGGAGAAGATTTATTGGGATTGACATTGAAACGATTTATCTTGATTTGTCGATAAAACGATTTCGCGAATTAGACAAGCAATTACAACAGATTAAGTCCATTGCAAACGATGCCTTATTGCATCGCCATACTCATAAGGATAATTTAATTCATGCGTAAGAATATAAAAACTATAACTAGATTTGAAGCCACACATGCGTTACAAAAATTAATTAGTCAAGATCTGAGAAAATTAGCAGATCAATACAAAGTAACCGTTTTTAAAAATGGCAAACTAAACAAAGGATGGGCAGGACTAACACTGGAAAGAGCTCTGGGCATAGGGAATAATGCAATACAAGCTTCTAATGGAGAATATTGGGAACTAAAAGTCGTACCACTTATTAAACGAAAAAACGGCAAATATAAAGTTAAGGAAACCATGGCAATTACAATGATAAACCCTAAAGATGTTGTTAGGGTTCCCTTTAAG
>JASEHX010000129.1 GCA_030018645.1 Candidatus Margulisiibacteriota bacterium
GTCCGAGATGTTCGGTCAGTTAGCAGTTGTTGCACTTACTGGTTGAATGTGGGTGACCAATTAATAATGACCAACGTGGAATAATTATTTTAAAGTATGAATGTAAAGAATAAAATAAGTTATTACCTTGTTGGGATTTTGTCATTGGTTCATTAGTCATTGAGGTGATTATGCAAATTCCGCTTTCTAGCCCTGATATTACTGATATTGAAATAAATGCTGTCATAAGCGTATTAAAGACCCCTTCTTTAAGCCTTGGCCCCAAACTTCCCGAATTTGAGAAAATTGTTGCCGACTACATCGAGGTAAAACATGCAGTTGCCGTAAACAGCGGGACGTCGGCCTTGCACTTGATTGTTAAAAGTTTGGGTCTTTCTGAAGGGGATGAAGTTATTACCAGCCCTTTCAGCTTTATTGCTTCTTCAAATTGTCTCCTTTTTGAAAAAGTTCATCCAGTTTTTACTGATATTGACCCAATAACCTATAACATTGATGTGAATCAAATTGAAAAAAAGATTACGAAAAAGACCAAAGCGATATTAGTGGTTGATGTCTTTGGTCTTCCTGCTGATTGGGAAAAATTGCAACAAATTGCCGAGGCCAATAATTTACTCCTGATCGAAGATAGCTGTGAAGCTCTTGGAGCAGAGCATAAAAGCCAGAAGGTTGGCGGCTTTGGGGATGCAGGTTGTTTTGCTTTTTATCCAAACAAACAAATTACTACGGGGGAGGGAGGGGTGATTGTAACCAACAATGATAATATCGCAAAATTATCCAGAAGCTTGCGAAATCAAGGGCGGCTTGAAGAAGAGGGGTGGTTGCAGCATCCAATTTTGGGATACAACTACCGGTTAAGCGATATCAATTGCGCTTTAGGCATTGCGCAAATGCAAAGGATCGGTGAAATTCTTGCAAAGCGCGAAAAAGTTGCAAGTCTATATAACGAAAGATTAAAAAGGATGGAACCACTTGAATTGCCACCGTTATCATCGAGTAATCTGAAACGAAGTTGGTTCGTTTATGTAGTTAAATTATGTTCAAAATATTCGAAACAGGACAGAAAAAGAATATTAACTGGTCTTCGCGAAAAAGGCATTGGTTGTAATAATTATTTCCCCCCCATCCATTTGCAGCCATTTTATGTAGAAAAATATGGCTACAAAAATGGCGATTTCCCAATAACTGAATCCGTTGCGGAAAGGACCATCGCGCTTCCATTTTTTAATAATCTATCTGAAGGTCAAATAAATTATGTTGTAGATAATTTAAGAACGCTCTTGTAAATAATGCATTAAACCTTCAAAATATCTCCAATTAATGATAAAATCAGTCAAATGTCTATCATGCCAAAGCGTTTGTTCTTAATGGTACTTGCAGATATTTTATTTATCATATTATCCCTTATTATTTCATTCTTTGTTCTTGATGGCACACTCTCTAGCGCACTAAAGTATTGGTGGGTATTTCCGCTAATTCTTGCTATTCGTATCGGGACTTTTAGGAATTTTAAGGTTTATCACTGGATATGGCAATATGCTAGTGTCAATGAGCTATTGTCTTTAATTGAAGCGGTGGCATTAAGTTCAATATTAACAGCAACTGCCTTGCTGGTATTTGGTATTATTCTTTTTCCTTTTCGTGTTCTTTTTATTGATGCTCTTCTTTGTTTTGCTTTGATCGGTGGGATGCGCCTGGCGATCCGATATTGGAAAGAAACGCATTCTTTGTTTTCCTTAACTGGTGATGAGAAAAAGGTTTTGATTATTGGCGCCGGGGATGCGGGAGAGATGATTGCAAGAGAAATGTTAAAGCTCCCCCAATTGGGTTATAACCCAATTGGGTTTATTGATGATGATCTTACAAAAAAAGGGGAATATATTCATTCCTTGCCTATCTTGGGGGTGGCAGAAAGCATGCCATCAATTATTAAAGAAAATGCGATTGAAGAAGTAATTATCGCAATTCCTTCTGCAACCGGCAAAGAGATTCGGCGTTTTGTAGAATTATGCGAAAAAAGCGAAGTAACTTTTCGTATTGTCCCGGGAGTCTTTGAACTTATCGATGGCTCTGTCCATGTTAGCCAAATACGGAATGTTCAAATTGAAGATCTACTTGGCAGGGAACCGGTGTCTGTTGACCTTAAGGAGATTGCCGGTTACCTGGCTGACGCGGTAATTTTAGTTACTGGAGCCGGAGGATCAATTGGTGCCGAAATTTGTCGGCAGGTGACAATGTTTCAGCCAAAAGAGTTGATTCTATTCGGCCGCGGCGAAAACAGTATCTTCAATATTGAGCTGGAACTTCGTAAGCAATATCCCTTCTTGGAAATGAAAGTTATGATCGGGGACATACGTGATAATTCTAAAGTTAATTACATTTTTGACAAATATCATCCCACGGTTGTTTTCCATGCGGCAGCGCATAAGCACGTTGCTTTAATGGAAGCAAATCCGGATGAAGCCATCTTAAATAATATACTCGGCACAAAAAACCTCATTAACGCGGCTGACCATTATGGGGTAAAGATTTTTGTCAATATTTCCACTGATAAAGCCGTTAACCCTACCAGTATCATGGGGGCATCCAAAAGAATAATTGAAATGCTATTGCAAGCCAAAGCCCATGCCGGAAATGCAACCAAATTTGTTTCCGTGCGTTTTGGCAATGTGCTGGATAGCCGGGGGAGCGTTGTTCCGATATTCAAACAACAAATCCTGGCAGGAGGACCCGTGACTGTGACGCATCCGGAGGTTAAACGCTATTTCATGACCATACCTGAAGCGGTGCAATTAGTTATTCAAGCTGGGGCAATGGGGTGCGGAGGGGAAATATTTATTCTAGATATGGGGGAACCGGTCAAGATAATAGATTTAGCCAAAGACTTGATTAAATTGTCCGGATTAGAAGTTGGAGAAGATATTGAAATAAAAATCATTGGTTTGCGTCCAGGAGAAAAATTGTTTGAAGAAATATTAACCCCGGCAGAAGGAACTAGTGCAACAAAGCATAAAAAAATATTTGTTGCGAAGCCAGCAGCAAGCAGTTATGATAAATTAAGTGAAGAAATTGCCACATTGTTGAATTTGGCTGAAAAAAGGCAGCTTGACCAGATAAAATCAAAAATAATGCATTTGGCTTCTTCTTTATAGATATGCTACAATCCCAATAAATGTTTAAAATCAATTCACGGGTTCAATAAGCAAGTGCAACGCTTTGGGTATAATGAAGGCAAGGAG
>JASEHX010000017.1 GCA_030018645.1 Candidatus Margulisiibacteriota bacterium
AACAATAGGTCTTGCCGCTGCGGCGGACACCGTAAAAAACTACCGTTTTGTTGATATGGATGGGGAGATGAACGTTTTCCCTGGGAGCAATATAAGGCAGTACTTTTATAAAATCTTCGTTTTCTATAAGAATAATCTTGAGAAGTTTTTTGCTTATCATACATCGTCCTCCTGTCAAGGACAAATATATAGCATATTCATCCTTCTGTCAAGGACGAATATAATAACGGGTCTTCGGTAAGATAAGCCATCCCCTATTTATTTCCAGCTATTGTTTTTGGCCGGCAAAATACGACAAGCTTTTTAATTCAACCGCCAGATCAATATTGCTGACGGCAACGCCTTTGGGGACGTTTAGGTGGGCCGGGGCAAAATTTAAAATGGCCTTAATGCCCGAATTTGAGACTAATCGTGCCACTTCCTGAGCAGATTCGGTGGGAACAGTTAAAATGGCTATATCTATCTTTTCTCTTCGAACAATCGCTGGGAAGGCGCTGATATCCTGGCATATTTTACCGTGATATTTCTTGCCGATCTTATTGGGTGAATTATCAAAAATGGCGACCACTTGGAAGCCCAAGACCTCAAACCCCTTAAAAGATAAAAGGGCATTGCCCAGGTTCCCTATGCCGATAATCGCGACTTTGCGGCCTTTTTCCAGCCCTAAGATTTTGGCGATTTCATTTTTAAGCTCGAGAACATCGTATCCTTTACCCTTTTTGCCGAATTGGCCGAAATAGGAAAGGTCTTTCCGCACTTGAGCTGGTTCCAGCTCCAACAAATCCGCTAAGCTCTTGGATGAAAGGTTATAGGCCCCCTGCTGGGATAAAAAGTATAGACAGCGGTAGTAAAGCGAAAGCCGCCTGACCGTTTTCTCCGGTATCTTCATATGTGAAAATATTCACATAATTTTGATATTCTGTCAAGGCAATTCCAATTTATTTTGGCGAGTTGGTAATCACTGCAAACTCTTCAATCGATAGCGTCTCCGGCCGGCGGTTGAGGTCGATGGGGCAAAATATACCTTGCAATTTAACTGCCGCACGGTTAGAATACAAGGTATGATAAAACGGTTGCAGACCCCCATCTTAAAGAAATGGCTAAAGAAATTTGCGCTGGTGGTAATTATTGGAGCAAGGCAAGTTGGTAAAACAACGTTGGTCAGAAAGCTGCTAAAAACTTCGCGGAAATACTTTACCTTTGATGATGCTGCAACTGTCCTATCTGCCGCTTCGAGTCCAGAGGCCTTTTTACTGCAAGCGCCCCAGGTTACGGTTGATGAGGCCCAAAAGGTAGCCGATATTTTTCCGTCAATAAAAAAACTCATTGACGAGAAAAGGGTCCCCGGGCAATTTGTTATCACCGGATCGGCAAATCTACCGCTGCTGCCAAAAATTAATGAATCCTTGGCGGGACGGGCCGCATATGTTGAAATGTATCCGTTAACTATTTGGGAAAGTCTCCAGCGCACAGCTGCTTTGCCCAAACTAGTTAAATTAGTAAAGCAAACCTCCGGCCGGCGCGCCTGGAATTTTTTACTGAAAGAAAAACCAACCACAATCCCCTTGCCAAAACTGATTTGCCGCGGTGGGTTGCCAAATGCCTGGTTGGAAAATGACGATGCCGCTCGCCAAGCATGGTTTAAGAGTTACGTTACCACTTACCTAGAAAAAGACATCCGCGACCTTTCCCAGATTAAAAATCTGCATGAATTCCGCAAATTCCTGGCACTTAGTGCATTCCGCAGCGGCCAAATATTAAGTAAGTCTGATTTAGCGCGGGATGCGGGAATTTCCTACACTACCGCTTGTCATTTTTTTAATCTCCTGCTCGCAACCTTCCAAATATTTACAGTGGAACCTTATTTTCAAAATATAGGAAAGCGGCTTACCAAGGCCCCTAAATTAATGTGGAATGACACCGGGTTGGCGATCCATTTACAGGGGCTAACCTCTTTTGCAGATTTAGAAAGATTAGGACGGACCGGGCACTTGTTGGAAAACAGGATTGCCATTGAGCTAAAAACTCTCTTGGAAATTTACCTGCCATCCGCAAAACTTTTTTATTGGCGGACCAGCGCTGGAGCAGAAATTGATTTTGTAATTGAGCACAAAAGCCAATTAATTCCCATTGAAGTGAAGTGGGCGGAAAAAATCAACCGGCACGAGATAAAAAGCCTGGAAAATTTTCTGCAGGACTTCCCTGCCACTGCTCCTTGGGGGGTGGTTCTTTACCGCGGCCGTAGCCTGCTTAAAGTCAAGGAAAATTTATTTTTAATACCGCTAGAATTGGTGCTGTAACGAAATACTATAGCAAATCGTCAGGGATTAAACATTTGCAATCACTGCAAACTCTTCAATCGATAGCGTCTCCGGCCGGCGGCTTAGGTCAATTGGGCAATTTTCTAATTTAAAACTAGCCAGCGAGTTGCGCAACTTCTTTCGTCTTTGCTGAAAAGCTTTGTGGACCAGATCAAAAAACCTCTTTTCATCCTGCACATCAAATTTAGGTTCTTCATAGGGCTTTAAAACCACCAGCGCGGACCCAACTTCCGGCCAGGGTAAGAATGACGACTTGGAAACAAAGGAATCGATGGATACGTCTGCATAATATTGGCAGAAAATAGAAAATGAACCGTAATTCTTTCCGCCGGGTTTGGCCACCATGCGCTCGGCGACTTCTTTTTGCACCATTAAAACGGCGCAGTCTGGTTTATCCTTTGCTTTGAAAATCTTTTCAATAATGGGGGATGTTATGTAGTAGGGCAGATTGCCTACCAGGCGATAGCGGCGGCCGAGAGCCAAATCATCCAATTTCACTTTTAGGATGTCTTTTTCCACAAAACTGATATTTTTGAAATCCTTTAAGATGCTTTTGCAGATTGAAACCAATTCTTTGTCAATTTCAACGGCGATGACTTGATAGGCGCGCTTTGCCAGTTCGGAGGTGACCACTCCCAGTCCTGATCCGATTTCAATTATCAGATCCTCTTTTTCAATTTCTGCCGCCTGGATGATCCTTTGCAGGACCTGGGGATCAATTAGAAAGTGCTGGCCCAGATTTTTGCGGGGAAAACGGCCGTAGGTATTCAGTAGTTCTTTGGTGATTTCGGCCAGGGTGGGGCTCATTTGCTTTTGGAAAAATGGACGGCAACTTTGACGGCTTCAATCATGCTCTGCGGGTTGGCCCAGCCCTTGCCGGCAATATCGAAACCGGTGCCGTGGTCAACTGAAGTGCGGACAATGGGCAAACCTACGGTAACATTGACAGATTTATTAAAAGATAATAATTTGAGGGGGATTAATCCCTGGTCGTGATACATGGCAATGACCATATCAAACATGCCGCTGTTTGCCAGGTAAAAAATGGCGTCCGGTGAAATTGGCCCTTTGACATTGATGCCTATTTTTTTTGCTTCGTCCACGGCCGGCTGGATAATTTTTATTTCCTCATCGCCGAAAAGTCCCGCTTCACCGGCATGGGGGTTAAGGCCGGTGACGCCGATTTTGGGTTTCCTGCCTTTAACTTTTTGAAGGGTTGCATGGCCGAGTTTTATCAAGTTTAGGATTTTTTTGCGGTCCAGGTTTTTGCTGACATCCCGCAAAGCAACATGGGTAGTAGCCAGCATCACCCAAAATGTATCTGAAACAAACAGCATGGCGTAATTTTTTGCCCCGGTACGGGCGGCCAGTAGTTCAGTGTGCCCCTGAAACTTGTACCCGGCCAAATGGATGGCTTCCTTATTGATCGGTCCGGTGACCATGGCGTCAACTTTCCTGTCCATAGCCAATTTAATGGCGGTTTCGACGTATTCAACCGCGGCTTTGCCGGCGGCGCTTGAAATTTGGCCCATTTTTAAACGGTTAATTTCAACATTATCCAGGTCGAAAACATCAATGATGCCGGGTTGGAATTTTGCCTCGGATATTTTATGGATGCTGTTGATTTCGGTATTGGGAAGTTTGGCTATTTTCAGGGCCTCGCGGACGCTTTTGCGGTCGCCGACAATTAGACACCTAGCAATTTGCCTAATTTCCGGGTTGGCAAGGGCTTTGACGCAAACTTCAGAACCAATCCCGGCCGGATCGCCCATGGTAATGGCGATAATTGGCTTATGCATACTTTATCCCAGCTTTCCGCAGCCGTTCAATGGCTTCTTTAATACGATCGTCAATATCAACCAAAGCAATTCGGATATATCCTTCACCTAGTTCTCCAAAACCGGTTCCCGGGGAAACGACAACACCAGCGTGTTGGACCAAATGTTGGGTAAAAGACATGGCAGTATACCCGGCGGGGACCGGGACCCACAAATAAAAAGTAGCCGTTGGTTTTTTTAGCTTCCAACCAAGAGAATTTAACCCGTCAACCATGATATCCCGCCGGCATTGGTAGGTTTGGCGCATTTTAGCCATATATCCGTTGTGCATTTTAAGGGCAACGGTGGCGGCTTTAGTAATGGCGGGAAATGGGCCGTAATCCAGGTTGGTCTTGATCTTACGCAGGGATTCAATTAACTGTGAGTTGCCGACGGCAAACCCGCAGCGCCAGCCGGCCATGCCAAAAGTTTTGGATAAAGTGTGAAATTCAATACAGATCTCTTTTGCCCCGCGCACCGAGAGGCAGGAGATAGGTTTCTTGCCGTCAAAATATAGTTCGCCGTAGGCCAAATCATGGATTAAAATTAAATCGTGTTTTTTGGCAAAATGCACCGCCTTTTCAAAAAATTCAGGCGGGGCGGCGGCGGCAGTGGGATTAGTAGGATAAGACAAAATCATCATTTTAGCTTGCTCGGCAATGGACTCTTCAATTGAATCCAGGTCCGGCAGCCAGCCGTTATGTTCTGCCGTCGGCATGACAATTACATCGGCTCCAGCCAAGATAGGTCCTCGGAAATGGGCGGGGTAGGCAGGGAGGGGCACTAATACTTTATCGTTGGGATCAAGATAAGCAAAAGCAAAATGCACCAAGCCTTCTTTACTGCCTAAAAGCTGGACAACTTCATTTTTTTCTAAATGAATGTTGTATTGGCGCTTGCACCACTCAAGGGCGGCGTAATTGAAGTCCAGATCACCCTCAAAAGAAGAATAGCGGTGATTGTTTGGCTCGTTAAGCGCCGCAATAAAGGCAGCAACCACTTCTTTGGGCGGCAGATGGTTGGGAGAGCCGATAGTAAGATCGATAAGGTCCTTTCCCTTGGCTTTTTCTTCAGCTTTCAATTTATCCAGCAAAGCAAAAACGTAAGTCGGCAGTTTTAATAACCTTTGTGCTTCCTTCATAAAACCATTTCTCCTGCCTGGTATGAACTCCTGACAAACGGCCCGGCAAAAACCTTGATGCCTAATTTTTGACCAATTGCTTGGTATTTCTTAAACTCTTCCGGAGTTGCGTAACGGCTAACCGCCGGATGTTGTTTTGAAGGCGGAAGATACTGCCCAATAGTTACCAAATCACAACTGACCATTTTTAGGTCATTTATGACGGAAATAACCTCTTCCTTTTCTTCACCTAATCCTAGCATAAACCCGCTTTTGGTGTAAATATCCGGCCTGTATTTCTTTGACCTTTCCAGTAGTTCCAGCGATCGCCGATAATCGGCTTCCGGCCGGATTTGCGGATATAGCCGCGGGACGGTTTCGAGGTTGTGGCTAAGTACGAAAGGGTCAGCATCTAAAACGGTTTTGAGTGCTTCTTTGTTACCCTGGAAGTCAGGAATAAGCACCTCAGTCCTTATTGTTGCTTGCATCTTGTTTCTTGTATCTTGCCACTGATTTATTGTCTTGATTACAGCTGCAAATTGGCTGGCGCCGCCGTCGGGAAGATCGTCGCGTGTGACGGAAGTAATGACTACATAATTTAAACCCAGTTTTTTTACAGCGCTAGCAATTCTTTCTGGTTCGGTTTCATCCAGCGGAAGCGGCTTCCCCTTATCAACCCCGCAGAAACGGCAATGGCGCGTGCAAAGATTGCCCATGATCATGAAAGTTAAAGTATTGCGGCCAAAACACTCTCCGATATTGGGGCATTTGGCTGATTCACAGACGGTATTAAGGCGGTTGTCCTCTAATAATTGGCGGATCCGGCGGATGTGCACCTGCTTGGGAGCTTTTTTAACTAAGAAATGCGGCAAAGGCATGTTATAATCTTTATAGCATATTTTTGGACTTACAACAATTAGGACGATGGAAACAATATTGCTTTTTATCCTCGGTAGTATTATTGGCAGTTTCTTAAATGTCTGCATTTATCGCCTGCCCAGAAATGAATCAATTGTTTTGCCGCCGTCGCATTGCCCTTCCTGCGGCAATAAACTGGGGATTATCGACTTGATCCCGCTAGCCAGCTATTTGTTGTTGGGCGGCAAATGCCGGTTTTGTAAAAAGAAAATCGTGCTGCGCTACCTTTTAGTTGAATTAATCAGCGGATTGTTTCTAATTTGGCTCAATTTACTTGCTCCATTGTGGGTCCAGCCCGCCAATTTTATCTTCACTGCCATCTTCTTTTATTTGTTATTGCTGATCTTTTTTATCGATGCCGAAAATCAAGTAATCCCGGACAGCTTAAATGTTGGGTTGATTTTCTTGGGATTAGTTTTCAATTTGGCGCAGGGCGCCGTCTTGTCGACGGCCGGTATTTCACTGAACCCTATATTTTCTGCCGTGGCCGGAATGGGGTTAGGGTTTATTATATTATGGTTAATTGGTTTTTGGGGGAAGATTTGGTTTAAAAAGCCGGCGATGGGGGAGGGCGACATATTTTTGGCGGCGGCTCTGGGAGCGTGTTTGGGGTGGAGGGGAGTATTAGTCGCTATTTTCCTGGCATATTTATTGGCGGCCGCAGTTGCGGTTTATCTTCTACTATCTAGGAAAGCCAAGTTTGGCCAATATATCCCATTTGGCCCGGCGCTGGCGGGGGCGGGGATCTTGGCTTTATTGTTTGGGGAAAGGATCATCGCCTGGTATTGGCAGTTATTTTTATGAAAAGAATCGGCTGGATAATATTGGCCTTGTTGGTGCTGTACTTTATTTTTCTCATCCGTCAAGATATAATAAATAATCTTGATCTGCAAAAGGAATCGCACAGGACAGCGGCAAGGATCAAAGATGCCGAACGGCTTTATCAAGCGCTGCAGAATCGCATGCTTTTGCTAAATAAGGACGCATATATCGAAAAATTAGCTCGGACGAAGCTGGGATTGGTGAAAAAAGGCGAGAAGGCATATAAGGTAATTTTTTGAAAGATAATGATGCCTGGATGGCCCGCCAAAGGCGGGCAACGAGAGGGCGACTAAAAAACGAATACCATTTAAGTTGTTATATTATGAAATGTTCTCTTCGCGAATTGAAGCTCGACAAAGAGAAAAGAAATTAAAAAGTGGTTTTGGTAGAGAATGGATTAAAAATAACTTAATAAAAAGACTTGATAATTTATAGCTAACTGCCGTCGTGGCGGAATTGGTAGACGCAAGGGACTTAAAATCCCTCGGTCGCAAGGCCATGCCGGTTCGATTCCGGCCGACGGCAAATTTAGCAATGTTGCCCATATTCATTGTTTAATGCAAGTAATGATGTTGGATATTCGATATATACATTGACAGGATATCTAACGCTTGGTATAATAAACAAGGAGTTTAAATTATGATCAAAAATGAAAAGAAAAAGATAGCATTGCGGTTGAAACAGTTGAGAGAAAAGATGGGATTGTCCCAAGAAGCCGTGGCGGATGCCATAAGGGTGCCTCGCACCGCTGTATCCCAAATAGAAAACGCTGAAAGAAGTGTATCTAGCATTGAATTAGCCGCTTTTTCCAAATTATATGAGGTTTCAACAGATTACATGCTAGGATTAGAAAAAGAGCCAGAAATTATTTTACCAAAAGAATCACATCAACCTCCGAAACAAGCCATGCGAATTTCTATGCCCAAAATTAACATTGACAAATTTAAACAGGTTTTGCTCTACATTTTAGAGCAATGTGCTGGGAAGCCCAACATCGGCAAGACGGTCTTATATAAATTATTGTATTTCTCAGATTTTAATTATTATGAATCCTACGAAGAGCAAATGACGGGGGCCACATACATGAAACTTAAATATGGGCCAATTCCTGTTGAAATTTCTAAATTAATTGATTCGATGGAAAAATCTGGAGAAATAAGAAAAATAAGAGCAGAATATCGCAATTATCCTCAAGAAAGGTATATACCGCTTGTTAAGGCCGATCTAAGCAAATTAAGAGCCAGCGAAAAAGAGATTATTGATAAGGTATTGATTGCTCATTCCGATAAAACTGCAACAGAAATAAGCAATTATTCGCATGAGGATATCCCCTGGAAAGCCACGTATGAGAAGGGCATAATCGATTACGAGCTTGTTTTCTATCGCACGCCGGCTTATTCCGTTAGGAGCTATCCCGATGAGGATAGCAATGATCTTTGAATGTTTGACAGAGTTTCAAAGAGACTTAAAACAGCTTCTAAAACGTTTTAGAAGTATTGAGGAAGACCTCGAGACACTAAAGAAATATTTAATAACATGCCCTTCAGCTTTTCCTCCTACCAGTTTTTTATTGAATAATTTAAATTCAAATCAGGAAATTATCAAAATTAAAAAGTTTGCTTGTAAAGCACTCAAGGGGAAAGGATCTAACAGCGGGATTAGAATTATTTACGCATTTCATAAGGATGAACAAAAGATCGTTTTTATTGAGTTGTATTTTAAGGGAGATAAAGCTTCTGAAGACCGGGATAGAATTATTAAATATTATGGAAAGAAGTAAAAATTTTACTTTTTTCTTTCACTAAAATCATGTACAATCAAGGGCAATGAAACTAGCTCTGGCCCAAATTAATCCTACTGTTGGCGACCTAACCGGCAATACCCAGAAGATTTTGGCTTTTATCACTGATGCCAAAAGCCAAAAGGCCGATTTGATTATTTTTCCTGAACTAGCCATCACCGGTTACCCGCCGGAAGACCTGCTTTTGAAACCACAGTTTATTGCCGATAACCTTTCTGCATTGCGGGAAATTGTTAAACATTGCCGGGGGATTGCCGCCTTTATTGGTTTTGTAGATAAGAAAAGTAAAGGCATCTTCAATGCAGGAGCCTTCATTGAAAATGGAAAGATAAAGAAAATTTACCATAAGGTGCACTTACCCAATTACGCTGTCTTTGATGAAAAAAGATATTTTACGGCCGGCAAAGAAGGGGTTATGGTCAGCTATAAAGGCCTGAAAATAGGGTTGGGGATTTGTGAAGATATTTGGGCGGAAAAGGGGCCGTATCTGGCAGAAGCCCGCAAAGGCGCCGATCTAATTATCAATATTAATGCCTCGCCATATCATATCGGCAAAATCAAACAGCGCGAAAAAATGCTAAAGACGCGCGCAAAACGGATCAAAACCCCAATTCTCTATGTCAATATGGTCGGCGGGCAGGATGAACTGGTTTTTGACGGCGGGAGTATGGTGGTTAGCCCGCAAGGGAAGGTAATCGCGGCCGCTAAACAGTATCGGGAAGAATTGTTGATGGTTGAGTATGGGGAAGAGGGGATAAGAAGGCAGCAGGGGGAATTAGAAGGGAAGAGGGAGTTAGATGGCAGAGAAGAAGTATATGAAGCGTTGGTTTTGGGGGTCAAAGATTATACGCGGAAGAATGGGATAGCCGATGTGGTGGTCGGCCTTTCCGGCGGGATCGATTCGGCGCTGGTGTTGACGATTGCGGCCGATGCGCTTGGGCCGGGACAGGTGCATGCGGTTTATATGCCGTCGCCGTACTCGGCTAAACAAAGCTTGGAGGATGCTGCGCAAACAGCGGACAACCTTGGCGTAAAACTGCAGATCATACCCATATCGGATATCTTTGCCGATTATCTAAAAATTATAACCCCTAGTTTTGCCGGCAAGCCAGTTGATGTCACCGAAGAGAATTTACAAGCCCGCATCCGCGGCAATTTCTTAATGGCGCTTTCCAATAAATTTGGCTGGCTGGTGTTAACCACCGGCAATAAATCGGAAATGTCTTGCGGTTACTGCACGCTTTACGGGGATATGGCGGGCGGTTTTGCAGTGGTAAAAGATGTGCCCAAGACCGTGCTTTATCAATTAGTTGACTGGCGCAACCAAAAGAAAGCAGTAGTTCCCCAATCAATCATCCAGCGAGCTCCCACAGCAGAACTAAAACCCAACCAAACCGACCAAGATACTTTGCCGCCGTATGCGGTTTTGGACCAAATCTTAAAAGCTTATGTTGAAGAGAATAAAAGCTTAAAACAAATTATCGGCAAAGGAATAGATGGGAAAACCGCCAGAGCCGTTATTAACATGATTGATAGGTCAGAATATAAAAGGCGGCAGTCGCCGCCCGGCCCCCGCATCACTCCGCGGGCTTTTGGCAAAGATTGGCGCTTACCGATTACCAACCGCTATTCGTGATTCTAGGAAGGCCGGGTTTACACCCAAAATAGCGGCGGTCTTGTCCTTATCGCTGTGGTTTTTTTTGAAAATCTTTTGCACGTAACCTTCTTCAAACGCCGGCAGGAAATTTCCTCCGGCTCCGGAAGAGAAAGAAAGCAAAATATCAATTGGCAGGTTTATTACGTCAATTTCCTTTACCGGCGCAGTCAGGAAAATCCTCTCAATAACACTTTCCAGTTCCAATACGTTGCCCGGCCAAAGATAATTAGCCAGCGCTTCTCGGGCGGCGGGAGTAAAGAGATGTTCGGTCTTGTAAATGGTCGAAAACTTTTCCAGCAGGCGGTCAATAATCAGGGGGATATCAGCTAAACGCTCGCGCAGAGGCGGGATAGAAAGAACATGGCTGTCAAAAAATTCGGCCAGGAATTGATTTTTGGATGCGAAATCAGGGCAAGCAGAAGCAATGATCCTTGCCTCAATTGGCAATGAAGCGGTTCCCCCATTGCGGATAAATTGGCCGGAAGGTAGGATTTTACTAATCTCTGCCGGCAGGGCATCAAGATTTTCTATATAAAGCGTTCCTCCTTTGGCTAATTCTAAAAGCCCGCTTTGTCCCTGCAGTTCGACGACATTTGAGCCCTTTTCTTGTCCGAACAAGAGAGCTTTTATTTTTTGCGGGGGCATTTCGGAGGAAAGAACAAGTTTTAGGAAAATTCCTTTGGAAAGGCTGGAGTTGTGGATAAATTCAGCCAAAGTTTCTTTCTCGGTTCCCATTTCCCCTAATATTAAGACGGGCTGAGATCCCTTCATCTTGGCGGCGGTTTCTAATAAAGCCAGGAATTTTTCGCTTTGCCCGATCAAGTCACGGCATTTTAGCGGGAATGAATGCAGGAGCGCATGGCTTTCGCCCAGCAGGCTTTTGCGCAGCAGAATTTTTTCGATTAGCTTCAAGATTTGGTTGACATCAAAGGGTTTAATAACATAGTCGCGGGCGCCCAACTTGATAGCCTCGCTGGCCTTGCGCATGTCATTGACCGCCGTGACCATGATAATTTCCAGGTTGGGATCAATTTCCTTGATTTTCTTTAAAGTTTCCAATCCATCCAGCCCGGGCATGCGGATATCGAGGAAAGCCAGGTCAAATTTTTGGCCGGAAATGATTTTTAAGGCAGCTTCGCCCGAGGCGGCGGTCTGCACCTGATATAAACCAGTAAGGATTAGGGAAAAGGACTCCCTTATGGAAAGTTCGTCGTCAACAACTAATATTTTATGCATGGGCAAACCGGTCGATAATGACCAATGCTTGTTTGCGCAGCTCTGCGTCGTGCATAATGCCGCGGGCGATAGTATCAATCATGGCCTTGGCCCCTTTTGAAGCAACCAATGAAGGTCCAAATTCGGCGGCGACCGCCATCTTTACAATTTTAGCAATTGCGTCAGCGATGGTATCATCTTTTTTAAGCTCATTGGCCAGGCCTTTTTCAAAGAGTTCAAGCTTTGCCAAATCCCTTTCTTCCAGCTCATCCCCAATTTCTTTGCCCAAGATGACCGGCAAAAATTCCCGTGTCGGCGTCCATTCTTGCTTGCGAAGTTGTGTAGCCATTTTTCTTTCCTCCTTCCGCGAAATCCGCGACAATCACTATCCGTGATCAAGCAATCTTATTGCCAAGCTAAATCGCGATATTAGCACAAAGGAGGGGGCAAAACAACCAAAGGCTGCACGCGGGATTGTGCAGAAAGTTAATTAATATTGAGCCGTTTCGCATAGTTAGTTAAAGTGTTGCGGTGGATACCGAGGAGTTTGGCGGTTTTTCCTTTCTTGCCGCCGGCGGATTCCAAGGTCTTGCGGATAAAATCGGCTTCAAACCTTTGCACGGCTTTAACCAGGGAGGTATCAGCCGGCCTTTTGGACAAAGGAAACAAACCGGTCTTAATGTCAGCCGGAAGATGCTCGGCCCCAATGAGGCCGCTTTTGGCCAAGACCACCATCCTTTCGATAATATTTTCCAATTCGCGCACATTGCCCGGCCAATCATAACGTTTCAATATGCGGATGGCGTCTTCGCTGATGCTTTTTACCTTTTTGCCGAATTCATGGTTGTATTTATGCAGAAAATGGTTTGACAGGAGCGGAATATCTTCTTTGCGTTTGCGCAAGGGGGGGATATGGATGGGCACGACGTTTAATCGATAGAATAAATCTTCGCGGAATTTTTTTTCTTTGATGGCTTCACGCAGGTCGGAATTGGTGGCAGAAATAATCCTAACGTCGATAGGAATGGGGTAGCCAGCGCCCACCCTTTCGATTTCTTTATGTTGCAGTGCCCGCAGCAGTTTGGCCTGCATGCTGTGCGGCATGGACCCGATTTCGTCCAAGAATAGGGTGCCGCCGCTGGCAATCTCAAATTTGCCGATTTGTTTGTCAAAAGCCCCGGTAAATGATCCGCGCTCGTGGCCGAAAAGTTCGGATTCCAACAGATTTTCAGGGATAGCGGCGCAGTTGACGGCGACAAATAGTTTGTTTTTGCGGGGACTGCGGTTGTGGATAGCCCGGGCGACCAATTCTTTGCCGGTGCCCGATTCGCCGGTTATCAATATTGTGGCTGAACTGCCGGCAACATCTTCAATGGTGCCAAAAATTTCCCGTATTTCCCTGCTTTTGCCGACAATTTTTTCAAACTGGTAATCGGTCTCAATTAACTTGCGCAAAGAAAGGTTTTCTTCCTGCAGTTTTTTCTTTTGCAGGGCTTTTTCCACTTGCTCCTCAAGGGCGCTGATATCAAAGGGTTTGGTCAGATAGTCATAAGCCCCGCTGCGGATGGCTTCCACCGCTTTGCCGACGGTGATAACCGCGGTAACCATAATTACTTCAATGCTTTCGTTGATGCTTTTTATGATCTTGAGGAGTTGAAGGCCGTCAATTTCCGGCAGGCGGATATCCAGTAAGGCCAGGTCGATAGGATGGTTCTTTACCAGTTCGATAGCTTCATGGCCGTCTTTGGCAATAAATAGGTTATAATGATCTTTGAGGAGCATGCGCATCGAGTCGCGCAAACTTTTTTCGTCGTCCACTACCAAGATATTAGCTTTCTTTTTCATTTTATGGCCCGGTCATCCGCGGAAGGGATTTTTAATTCCTTCCGGTAGTATGCCGTGGTGCGCCGGTCGATTTTTGCGCCCAGAGCATGCATCTTTTCAGTTATTTCACCGTCAGAGAGGGGATTATTTTTATCCTCGCCTTTAATAATTTCAGATACCATATCTTTTAACCGCGGAACAGTAAACCCTTTGGTCCCCCTGGGACATAAAAACTTTAAGGGGAACGCCCCTTTTTCCGTCTGGATATATTTTTCAGCCACCGTCCGGGAAATGGTTGACGGATGGAGGCCGTATTCCTGCGCCAAGCTTTTCTGAGACAAAGGCGTTAAAAACACGATCCCTTTATCAAAGAACGCTTCCTGCGTTTCAATTATCTTTCGCACGATCTTTTCCAAAGTTTCAGTTCTTTTGGCAAAATCTTCCATGAGATCTTTTGCTCTTTTTAGCTTTTCCAAAAGGAAAGTACGCGTTTTTTCGTCGGTCTTGGGGTTCTCGAGCATTTTTTGGTACTGTCGGGAAAGGTTGAGGGTAGGGCCGTAGCGAGTTTCCAAATTGATAACTTGGTATCCCGCGCCGGATTTTTCAACTGAAAAAGAAGGGATGATAAATTTGGTTTCCCCGCCGAAAGCTTGGCCGGGATTGGGATTAAGGTTATTTTTGATAAAGTTGATGATCTCTGTCGCGGCGCTTTGGGATACTTTTAGCCCGGCGGCCAGTTGGGTTAGATTGCCCTCCGCAATCGCCGGCAAATATTTTTCTACCGCTTGGTATAAAATATCCTGCAGTTCTTCATTTTCAAAGCTGTAGGCCCCAATTTGGATCAGCAAACATTCTTTAGCATCGCGTGCGCCCACCCCTTCGGGCTCAAACCCTTGGATGATTTTTAATACTTTATCAACCGTTGGGCGGGAAACCGAAAATTCAGCCATAATCTTTTCCCGCAGGGCCGGATAATTGACCACAAAACCAAAGTCGTCGATATTTCCAATAATTTTTTGCCCGATATTTTTGGGCGCCGGGTCCAAATTCTCAAGCTCTAGTTGATGCAGGAGGTGTTCTTCCAGCGATTCGGCGACTTTTTTGACATTTTCCAGGCCGGGCATTTCCGAAAAATCAGCTTCTTTCTTGATTTTCTTGTCCGAATTGAGGTATCTGATAAGTTCCAAATACTGGTCCTGCCGCTCCACTTCCAGCACCACATTTTCTTCCGCTTCTTTATTAATGCGTTCCACCAGATCAGCATAGGAAAGGTTGAGGATTTTAAGCATTTGGATCAGGCGGGGAGCCAACTGAAGTTCCAGGGTTTGTCTTAGTTCTGGTTGAAGACCAAGGTCCGGCATGCTATGATTATAACATAGATAACGCGGGGTGGAGCAGTCTGGTAGCTCGTCAGGCTCATAACCTGAAGGCCGTGGGTTCAAATCCCACCCCCGCAAGATAAAAATCCGATTCCGAGCTTGTCGAGGAAGAGGATTTTTATCTCCTTGTCCTAGTCCGCGTCATTTTGTCGTTTTGTGCATAATATTTTGTCGATTTGTGCATAAATAATTGCTGTTTTGTGCATGAATTTATGGTATACTCATTTTTGAGGTGCACAACATGAAGTATATCCCTCGCTGGTTGGAGAAACGCATTCAGGAAGTGTTTAAATCGCATCCGGTAATAATATTGACCGGCCCAAGACAGGTAGGCAAAAGCACTCTTTTAGAGCATGCAAATTTCCTAAAGAATTGGCGTTATCTAACTCTAGACGATCCCGACATGCTTGAACAAGCCAAAGAAGATCCTAAGGGGTTATTATGGGAAGATAAGCCAACAATTATTGATGAGGTTCAACGCTGCCCGGAACTGCTCCTTACCATCAAATATCTGGTTGATAAATCTGATCGTCATAGAACTTTTATCCTTTCCGGTTCCGGCAATATCTCTTTGCGGCAAACGCCAAGGGAAACACTGGCCGGTCGAGCTAAATATTTGCACCTGACAGGGTTTGCCTTTAGAGAAATGAAGGGACACTCGCCCCAAGGACTTTTTGATGCTATTTGGCATGAAAAAGAGATCAAGGAAGCTACCGCCAAACCAAGCATAGATGCAACCCAGGCTATCTGGCGGGGAAGTTTACCGGCGGTAGCACTGGCTTCGAACGAAAAAATAGCCCTAGAAAGGCTTAGTGGCTATGTTGACACTTATATTCAACGAGATATTCAAGATTTAGTAAAGATCCGGCACCCTCAGCATTTTCGCCGCTTAATGGAAGCTTTGGCTCAGGCAACCGGCTGGGAATCGGTGCAAGATGAATTGTCAAAAGCTTGCGGAGAGACCAGACCCAATGTCAGCCGATATATGGGACTGTTAAAGGAAACGCATTTATTATACGAACTAAAAGGGTATTCGGTTAAAAACGAAAGAGCATATAAACAAACAAAATATTATTGGTTTGATTCGGGCTCAGCCTGTTTTCTAGCTGGCATTCATTCAGCCCAAAAAGTTAAGGAAGCCCGTTTCAAAGGAAGATACATGGAAAACTTCATCCTTCAACAAATATTGTCCTGGGCTTCTTTGCAGTTGACACCCCCTGAGATATTTTATTGGAGACCAAAGGCTCAAGAGACGGAGGTTGATTTTGTTGTTTTATCTGCAGGACAAGGAGTGGCTGTAGAGGTTAAGTCCTCAGAACGGATTAACTTTAATGACACCAAGCCAATGCGAG
>JASEHX010000018.1 GCA_030018645.1 Candidatus Margulisiibacteriota bacterium
CATCCCCCCATTTTATCGACCCAATCCCATAAAACATGGTTGCCGCAAAAACCACCGCCACTATAATCATAATCATCTTCATCTTCTTCCTTAAAAAGGTTAACATTGTTTCTCCTCCTTTAGAAC
Source organism: Candidatus Margulisiibacteriota bacterium (assembly GCA_030018645.1). GTDB lineage: Bacteria > Margulisbacteria > WOR-1 > O2-12-FULL-45-9 > O2-12-FULL-45-9 > JASEHX01. The sequence continues at coordinate 127 of JASEHX010000018.1, forward strand.
TCCGCCTTTAAAACTCTCGACACTGAAATATACGCCCCAAGCATTCCCAGCGCCGTCCCGGCAAAAACCATGACAGAATAAATGATCCCTAAAATGAACCCGCCGGCAACAATAGGCAGGAACGGCAAGGCCGACGATACTTGGAAGATGACTGAATCATAGGATATTTTCAATATAATAAACGCCAATACTCCGCCGATGATGCCGATCAATACACCTTCGATGATAAAAGGGTATTTTACGAAATTATTGGTCGCGCCGACCAATTTCATGATGTAAATGTCAGTTTCCCGGGCCAGGACCGTTAAGCGGATCGTGTTAACCACTATTAATAAAGTGGCAAAAGTAACTAGAATTACCAAAATGGTTCCTCCCACCCTTACCACCCCCACCAATGATCGCATCTGGTCAATCAGTTTCCCGCTATAGCGCACTTCACTTATAGCCGATTTTTGGGAAACAATTTGAGCAATTTTTGGCAAAAGGTCCGGCGTGCGGACTTTTATAATAAATGTGTGCGGCAAAGGATTGTCTTGGATAACTTCTCCAATTTCCAATTTTTCACCGAAATCTTCCTGGAATTTTTTCCAGGCCTCAGCGCGGGAGATAAAGTCCACTTTTTCGACACCGGAGAGTTTGGATAGTTCAAGCTGGATTGCCCCAGCTTGTTCCAAGGAAATCGGCTCATCAACATAAGCCGCAATATCTAAGCCGGACGATACATTGCCGACAATATTTCCTAAATTGACTACCAGCAAAAGGAAGACGCCAAAAATAACCAGAGTAACGGTAATGGTGCCAATCGCCACCACCGTCATTAATGCCCCGCGGCGGAAAGAACGCAGCGCCTCGACAATAAAAAACTCCAAATTACTAAACATTATATCCCCCCAGCATTTGGTCCCTTACCACTCTCCCGTTTTCAATGGCCACTACCCTTCTTTTCATATCATCAACGATGCTTTTATTATGGGTTGAAACAATAACGGTCGTGTTGCGCTTATTGATCTTGTCCAGCAGTTGGATAATGTCCCAGGAAGTGGTGGGATCAAGGTTGCCGGTCGGTTCGTCCGCCAAAAGGATGGGAGGATTATTGACAATCGCGCGAGCAATACAGGCGCGCTGTTTTTCCCCGCCGGATAATTCGTCCGGAAAAGCATTGGCTCGCCGCAGCATCCCGACCAATTCCAACGCCTGCATAACTTTGCGGCGGATACTGGAGCGCGGCGCCCCGGTAACGCGCAAGGCAAAAGCCACGTTTTCAAAAACGGTGCGCTTGGGCAGCAGCTTATAGTCCTGAAAAACGATGCCGATGTTCCTTCGAAGATAGGGCACCTGGTCAACCGTTAGTTCGGCAACGTCTACTTTATCCACAATTACTTTGCCGGAAGACGGGCGCTCCTCACGATAGAGCAGTTTCATTAATGTGGTCTTACCGGCTCCGGACGGCCCGACAATAAAAACAAATTCTTCCTTGCCGATATTTAAATTGATGTTGTAAAGGACATCAATGCCGTTAGGGTAAGTTTTGGAAACGTTGATAAGTTGAATCATATGTTATTTTGAACCCTCACCCGCTATTGCTCAACCGCCCCCCCCTCTCCCTCTGGGAGAGGGGCAAGGGGTGAGGGATAAAAGCTAATTGTATAACGGAAATCTTTTACTTAGCTCTGCAATTTGACCTGCAACTTCCTTCTTAGTCCTTTCATCTTCAACCTTGCTCAATACTGTGCCGATAAAATCTGCGATGGTTTTCATTTCAGCTTCCCGCATACCGCGAGTGGTTAATGCCGGGGTCCCTATACGGATACCAGAGGTTACGAATGGTTTTTCGGGATCAAATGGGATCGTGTTTTTATTGACCGTAATTCCCACCTCGTCTAATGTAATTTCTGCTGCTTTTCCGGTAATTTTTTTCGGGCGCAGGTCAACCAGGACAAGATGGTTGTCTGTTCCGCCGGAAACAATGCGGAAACCATTTTTAGCCAATCCTTCAGCTAGTGCTTTAGCATTTTTAACAATCTGTTCCTGGTACTTTTTAAATTCCGGCAACATAGCTTCTTTAAAGCAAACTGCTTTAGCCGCGATAACATGCTCCAGCGGCCCCCCCTGGATCCCCGGGAAGACAGCCTTATCAATTTGTTTTGCAAATGGTTCTTTACATAAAATCAAACCCGCCCGCGGCCCGCGCAGGGTTTTATGGGTGGTTGAGGTTACTACTTCAGAAACAGGCACCGGTGATGGATGAAGGCCGGCAGCAACTAGTCCGGCAATATGGGCAATATCTACCATCAAAACCGCCCCAACCTCATCACAGATGCTCCTGAACTTATTAAAATCAATGATGCGGGGATACGCCGTTGCGCCAGTTACGATCATTTTGGGTTTATGTTCCCTGGCCGCCGCTGCTAAAGAATCATAATCAATCGTTTCCGTATCTTGGCGCACACCATAGGAAATAAAATGAAAATACATGCCGGAAATATTAACGGGACTACCGTGAGTCAAATGCCCGCCATGGGAAAGATTTAACCCCATTACGGTGTCACCGGGCTTGATAAAAGCAACATAGGCGGCAAAATTAGCTTGCGAACCGGAATGCGGCTGGACATTGGCATGTTCCGCATTGAATAATGTTTTGGCTCTTTCAATAGCTAGGGATTCGGTTACATCCACATTTTGACAGCCGCCGTAATAGCGTTTCCCAGGATACCCTTCGGCATATTTGTTGGTCATGACCGAACCGCAGGCCTCCATCACCGCTCGGGAGGTGAAATTTTCTGAAGCGATCATTTCCAGCTTGTTTTGCTGGCGGGCAAGTTCGTCATCCAGCGCCTTGGCAACTTCGGGATCAACTTTGCGGATGTGTTCAATATTAAAATGCACGGTCATTAAGCTCCTTTTATGGTGTTAAAACCGCTGGATCAATCCAATTAAGAATCCATAATCGGTGCTGTATCCGATCTCGGTATTAAAATTTAGGACTTTCAACCCGCCAAAAACACCGCCTCCAACCTTTGCCCCTTGCGGAATGATCCCGGAAAGCCCCGGGACATCGGTTGTAGCCGTTGAATAATTGGTCACGCCTAACCGCAAGCCAACGTATTGTGCGCCAAGGGGAATGGTACCTGAAATGCCCGCATCAATAATTGAATACTGGTTCCCCAGGCCGAAGCCGGCTTCAACTCGAATATTATTGGCCGGCCCAACCGGGAAATTGTAACCAAGATTTAATGTCCCCGCTCCTCCCGCCATTCCCACAAAAACCTGACTCCTTGGATAAGAGCTGGCTTGGCTGGCAAGTTCGGAAGGCGGTTCAGTTTCAAGCTCGTCAATGATTAATTCGCCGTAAACCGGCTCAGTTTTTTTCGCCTGACCGGCTTTCAAGCTTTTAATGCGCTGCAAGGCGTACTGCTTTTGCTGTTTCAATTTCACAATCACTGCTTTATTCTTTGCCGTTGGTTTCTTGCTTAGCTTTTTGATTTTTTTATCGAGCAAATTGACATATTTCTGTGCTTTTTTAATCTCTTGTTGCGTGTTCTTTCCCGCGGCAAACCCGCTGGCGGATAACAAGCAGCCGAATAAGAAAACAAATAACATCCCCAAACAAAACTTGTTAATATTTTTTTTCATGTGCTTTCTCCTACAATTATTAATTATTAGAATCCGGTGCTTTTAATTATAGCAATAATCGTCCTATTGTCAAACGACCCTATTTTTTATATAATGATCTCTCAACTCATCCCCATGATAATCGAAGAAAACGACCGTTATAAAGAATTACTGGAGAACGTGGAAATTGGCGAATGCCAGCATTGCGGGGGGCCGCTGTCCATTGAGAAAGTTAATTTAGAAGATTACCAAGGCGGCAAGCTTTACATGATGGAAAGCATCCCGGCGTTTGTCTGCCAGGAATGCGGCGAAGTGTGGGTGCCCGAGCCCATCATGCAGGAGTTCGAGAAAATGATAAAAACAGCAAAAGAGCTGAAAAAGATAAAAGTCAATAAATTGAAACGGAAAAAGGAGGAGAAATAAATGGAAACAGAACTGGGAAAAGCAAAAAAGACCCGACGGGCTTATGGATTTGATGAAATCGCCCTTTGTCCTTCAATTATCACTATTAACCCGGACGATACCGATATTTCGGTTAACCTCGCCGGAAAGCAGCTGCAAATTCCCATTATTGCCTCCGCCATGGACGGCGTCGTCAGCCCCAAAACCGCCATTTTAATGAGTCAACTAGGAGGCTTAGGCGTATTAAACCTGCAAGGCGTGTGGGCACGCTACGAAGATGCGGAAAAGAAACTAGAACAAATTGCCGCGGTTGATAAAGATCAGTATGTCCCCTTAATGCAAAAAATGTATTTAGAACCAATTAAGAAAGAATTGATCATAAAGCGCATAAAAGAAATTAAAGCGGGCGGAGCGGTTGCCGCTGTTTCTTCTATCCCCCAAGAAGCCATTGAACTAGGGCCAATTGCCCGCGATGCCGGAGCCGATATTTTTGTTTTGCAGTCAACCGTTATTTCCACCAAACACAAATCTACTTCGTCTGATCCGCTCGACCTGAAAAAATTCTGTGACAGCATGAAGATTCCGGTTTTAGTGGGAAATTGTGTCACCTATGAAGTAACTTTAACTCTTATGGGCACCGGAGTAGCCGGGGTATTAGTCGGCATCGGGCCGGGAGCCGCTTGCACTTCTCGCGGCGTCCTGGGAGTTGGAGTCCCCATGGCTACCGCCATTGCCGATTGCGCCGCCGCCCGTGACGCATATTTTAAAGAAAACAATATTTACGTCCCAATTATTGCCGATGGCGGGATGGTGACCGGCGGCGACATTTGCAAAGCCATTGCCTGCGGAGCAGATGTTGTCATGATTGGATCGCCGATTGCAAAAGCCGTCGAAGCGCCTGGCCGCGGCTTTCACTGGGGAATGGCCACCCCATCCCCCACCCTGCCAAGAGGTTCAAGGATCAGGGTTGGGACAATTGGAACATTAAAAGAAATTTTACATGGTCCAGCCAAATACGACGACGGCTCAATGAATTTAGCTGGGGCATTGCGGACCTCAATGGGCACGCTCGGCGCCGCCAACCTCAAAGAAATGCAGCATGTGGATGTAATCATTGCCCCCTCACTTTTAACTGAAGGGAAAGTATATCAGAAAGCGCAGTCGCTGGGGATGTATAAATAATGCGACCATACGATCTCATTGTTGTCCTTGATTTTGGCGCGCAGTACTCCATGCTTATCGCCCGCCGGGTAAGGGAATGCAATGTCTACTGCGAAGTCCTCCCCCACGATGTATCGGTCAATGAATTAAAGAAAAGGCAAGTAAAAGGCATTATCATTTCCGGCGGACCGGCTTCGGTCTATGAAGAAGGCGCCCCGCAAGCCGACCCCAATCTTTGGACCGCCGGCATCCCTATCCTTGGTATCTGCTATGGGCTGCAATTGATGGCTAAAGAATTGGGCGGAAATGTTAAACCAGAAACTAAAAGGGAATACGGCAAAGCCGACCTTTTTATCGACGATGAAACTAATCTTTTTGCCGGACTTCCCCAACAAATCCAAAGCTGGATGAGCCACGGAGATACAGTTACGGTTCTCCCTAATGGATTTAAGCAATTAGCACACTCTGACAATACCCAATTTGCTGCAGCGGGAAATATCCAAAAAGGATTATTTGGCGTCCAATTCCATCCCGAAGTGGTCCATACCCCGCAAGGCATCAATATCTTAAAGAATTTTGTTTATATCGTCTGCGGCTGCAAACCCACTTGGACCACCGCCAACTTTATCGAACAGCAAGTCAAGGAATTGCGTGAAAAAGTGGGCCAAGAAAAAATCCTTTGCGCCCTCTCGGGCGGAGTTGATTCCACCGTTGTTTCTGCCTTGGTAAACAAAGCCGTGGGCGACCAGTTGACCTGCATGTTTATCGATCAGGGTTTTATGCGCAAAGACGAAGCTAAAAAAATTGTTGAACTTTTTACCAAGAGTTTCAAAATTAATTTAATCCACGTTGATGCCGCTGAACGCTTTTTTACCCGGTTAAAAGGAGTAAGCGACCCGGAACAAAAGCGGATTGGGATCGGCAATGAATTCATTAGGACCTTTGAAGAAGAGGCCAAAAAGCTGGGACATATCCCCTTTTTAGCCCAAGGGACCCTTTATCCGGACGTAATTGAAAGCGCGGTGCCGGGAACAACCACCGGCAAAGTCGCCAAAAAGATAAAGACCCACCATAATGTCGGCGGTTTGCCAGAAAAGATGGGATTTAAATTGGTTGAACCTTTACGTTTATTATTTAAGGATGAAGTAAGGACTTTAGGCCGTGAACTTGGCGTTCCAGAAGAAATTGTATCCCGCCAACCCTTCCCAGGGCCGGGTTTAGCTATTCGAATTATCGGCGAGGTCACGCCGGAGAGGGTAAAAATCTTGCAGGAAGTAGACGACATTGTCGTATCAGAAATTAAAGCCGCTGGGTTTTACAAAAAGGTCTGGCAATCCTTTGCTGTTTTGCTGCCGATTCGCACCGTTGGGGTTATGGGCGATAAGAGGACCTATCTTAATACCATTGCCATTCGGGCAGTTACTTCAACTGATGCCATGACCGCCGATTGGGCCCGCTTGCCATACGATTTGCTTGAGAAGATTTCTAGTCGGATAATTAACGAAACCCCCGAAATCAATCGCGTCGTCTACGATATTTCCTCTAAACCGCCATCAACTATTGAGTGGGAGTAGGTCAACCTATCGATTAATCTGCCGCGCTCTTTGGTGTGCATCCCAGGATGCAGAAAAAATGTGGGAGCCGTCTTTTTTGGCGACAAAGTATAAATAGTTGGTTTTGGCCGGATAAACCGCCGCTTTAATTGATTCAATGCCGGGATTGCAAATGGGTCCAGGCGGAAGCCCCCGTCGTTTATAGGTATTGTAGAGCGAATTAATTTCAAGCTGTCCAAGGTATACCTTTTTTGTTGGTCTCTCAAGGGCGTATTTAACCGTAGGATCAGCTGCCAAGGGCATGCCAATGCGCAGGCGGTTATGGAAGACCGAGGAAATAACGGCCTTTTCCTGCGGCAGTTTGGCTTCTTTTTCAATAATCGATGCCAAAGTTAATATTTCATGCAAATTAAATTTGGTATCTTTTGCCGCTGTTTTCCAAAACGGCATTACCATTGCATCAAACCGTTTCAGCATGGCATCGGCCAAAGCCGCCGGCCGCGCATCTTTGAAAAACCAGTAAGTATCGGGATAAAGATACCCTTCCAGCGATTCGGAAGGAATGTATTTAAAAATGTGCCAATATTTTTGGCGGAGCTGGGTACCGATGCCCTCTTGCACCAAAGCCTGGAATTGGTCCGCTTCACTATAGCCAGCCGCCCGCAAAATCTCCCCCATTTTATAAATGGAAGCTCCTTCCGGAAAAGTCACTTTGATCTGATCCGCTGGAATGACGGCCCCTCTTCTCAATTTAATTAATATCTGCCAGAGCGAATCCGAAGGCGAAAATTCATATTTTCCCGCCTGGATGTGTTTTGACATTCCCAATACCTTGGCCATGAATACAAAACTGCTGTTTGGTTTAAGGATCTCTTCCTTTTCTAATATTTGCGCCACTGTCCGGCTCGAAGCTCCCTCTGGGATAATGATTCTGTATTTTGTGCGATCAAGCGGGTTGGAAGATTGGGAAAGGGAAGCAGCTAGAAGCAAAATTCCAAAGATCAAAACACAAAGAACAATAAGCACAAAAATCCTCACCCGCTGCCGCATAAAACTCCCCCCTCCCTGCCTGCCTGCCCGTCCGGCAGGCGGGCCGGACAGGCAGGTCCCACTGGGAGAGGGGGATAGGGGGTGAGGGTTTTTACCGTTTAACATCTAAGTATCCCTGCAGAATCAAGCTGGCAGCCGTTTTATCTATTACTTTTTTCCGTTTTTGCCTAGACAATCCCATCTCAATTAAGGATTTGGTGGCAGACACAGTCGTCATCCTCTCGTCCCAGGTGGAAATTTTAATGGCAAAAGCTTCTTTCAATGCTGAGACGAAATCTAAAACCTTTCGCGCCGACAAACCGATCTCGCCTTTTAAGGTTTTAGGAAGTCCAACCACAATTTCCTCAATCTCAGAATAATCTTTGAGCATATCTTTGAGAGCGGCAATGTCTTTTTCAAAAGTGTCCGACTTATTGATGGTACCAATGCCTTGGGCAGTTATTTTAAGCGGATCAGAGATCGCTACCCCAATTCTTTTTTCGCCAAAATCCAATCCAACAATCCTCATGATCGAGTGAGGGCTTCCCTCACCTTCGCCATCGCCTCTTCCACCCGGCCAATTTCCTTCCCCCCGCCTTCCACCTTGGTATCCTTTCCCCCGCCTTTTCCGCCAATAATGGGAGAAAAAGAATCAGCAATAGTTTTGGCTGAATAGCCCTTAGAGATTAAATCGGGCGTAACCGCCGCTAAAAACATGACTTTATCCGGCAAAACCGAAAACAGGACTAAGACACATGATTTTAACTGCTGCTGGAGGGTATCTGAAATCACCCGCAAGTTATTTATACCCTGCCCTTCAACTTTTTTTATTAAAACTTTTGCCCCGTTGACATCGATTGCCTCGGAGGCAAAATTAACCGCCTCTTTGGCTGATTGCTTCATTTTTAGGTTGTTGATCTCTTTTTGGGTCTTGGCGATCCGTTCTTCCAGCCATTCCACCCGTCCGGCTAAATGCTCCAAAAATTTGGCAACATTCACCGAATCTTGATTGTCGACTGCGCTGCCCAACCTTTCAATTTCTGTAACATCAATCTCAAATATGCCCGTGTCCAGCGTCTTGCTCCCGCCCAATTTTTCATTTTCTAATTGAAGCAGATGATATGTTTTAATCAAAGAGCCGACTTTGTCCCGCAAGGATTTGGCTTGGTACATGATGCTGACTTTGGCTGTCTGGCCGGCAACCGCTTCAATGCGCCTTATCCCCGCCCCCAAGGCGCTTTCGGATAAGATTTTAAAGTAAAGGATATCACCAGTTGACTTGACATGGGTCCCGCCGCACAGCTCCAAACTGTAATCGTCAATTTTTATCAAACGGACATTCTCCCCGTATTTTTCCCCAAATAAAGCGGTTGCTCCCATTTGCAGGGCTTCTTTTAACGATTTTTTGAGCACTTCTACTTTTATTTTCTCGTGTATTTTGGCATTAACCAGCATTTCCAATCGAGTAATTTGCTCTGGTTTCAAAGCAGAAAAGTGGTTGAAATCAAAACGGAGCTTGTCCGGCCCAACGTACGATCCGGCCTGTTTTATTTGGTCGCCCACCACTTCACGCAGAGCTTTATGGAGCAGATGGGTTGCTGTATGGTGGGCTTCAGTTGCCCGGCGTTTAGAAATATCAATCGTGCAACGGACTTTGTGGTCTTTTTGCAGGCCTTCGGTGGTTTCTAATTTATGGACAATCACTCCTTTATTGCCCGGCATGGTATCGATGACCCGTACTTGTCTTTCGCCAACCGCCATTATACCTGTGTCGCCGATTTGGCCGCCGCTTTCAGCGTAAAACGGCGTCTTGTCCAAGACCACGCATTTTTCCTTTGGAAATATCTCGATAATTTTTGCTTCAATGCTGTTTTTTTCATATCCCAAAAATTCAGTTGGAGAAAGATCGTTCAAATCCAATGCGGCTGCTGTTTTTCGTTCGCTGGAAATCCCGGCTTTCCTGGCCCGCTCGCGCTGTCCTTCCATTTGCTCTCCAAACCCTTTTTCATCAACTATAAAACCCATTTCAATTGCCATTTCTTTGGTCACTTCGGCCGGGAAGCCGTAAGTATCGTGCAGTTTAAATACAATTTCGCCGGGAATTACTTTATCTACTATATGCTGTTTAGTAATTTCTTTAAAAAGCTGCATGCCCTGTTCAAGCGTCGCCAGGAAGGCCTCTTCTTCCGATAAGATTACCTGATAAATGATTTTTTGTTTTTGCGCCAACACCGGATATGCGTCTTTCATATCATCTATTACTTCCTGCGACAGGCGGCCAAGGAATGGTTCTTTTATGCCGATTAATAATCCATGGCGAACCGCCCGGCGAATAAGCCGCCGCAAAACATAACCCCGGCCCATGTTCTCCGGGAAAACAGCATCGCTGATCAAATGGGCAATCGCCCGTATATGGTCAGCGATGATCCTTACCGAAAGCGGCGCCGGCAAACTGACCTTCGCCAAAGCATTGATCCTCTGGATTAAAGGCACAAACAAATCGGTCTCAAAGTTAGAATCAACTTCCTGCAAAACTGACGCGATCCTCTCAATTCCCATCCCCGTATCAATCCCTTTTTGCTTCAGAGGGAGTAATTCGCCCTTTTCATTCCGGTCGTACTGGATAAAGACCAGGTTCCATATTTCTAAAAATCGCTCGCAGTCACAGCCGGGCTGGCAATTTGGCTTGCCGCAGCCGTGCCTGGCTCCAAAGTCATAATAAATTTCCGAGCAGGGGCCGCAGGGGCCAGTCGGCCCGGCCGCCCAAAAATTATTATCTTCACCCAACTTAAATATTTTTCCCTTGGGAAGCCCCATTTCTTTTTCCCATATTTCATAGGCCTCGTTATCTTTCTCAAATACGGCAATAAATAATTTTTCCGGTGGGATTTTGAATTCACTGGTTAAAAGCTCCCAAGCGAACCAGATAGCTTCTTTCTTAAAATAATCGCCAAATGAAAAGTTGCCCAGCATTTCAAAGAAAGTGTGGTGCCGCGGCGTCCTTCCTACCCGGTCAATATCATTCATGCGCATACACTTTTGCGCAGTGCAAACTCGTTTATATTGTGATTTTTCTTTCCCCAAAAAAATAGGCTTAAACTGGAGCATGCCGGCCAGCGTCAATAAGACAGTGGGGTCAGAAGGGACAAGAGATGAACCAGACAAGACGGCATGGCCATTGCTTTCAAAATATTTTAAGAATAATTTACGAATTTCGGAGCTTTTCATCAAATATGCCTCTGAATGATTTTTTGGATAATAGCTTGAACTTGTTTAACAGTATTTTTGCCGGTATCAATGACTCTTATCCGCTTCGGTTCATTTTTAGCAATTTCAAGATACCTTTGCCGAACCCGGTTATGGAAAGTTGTTTTTTCTTTCTCAAATCGATCGGCTTTTTTGATTTTCCCGGCGCGCTCTAATCCCAATGTTGGCAAAATATCCAGCAAGAAAGTAAGATCGGGTAAAACACCATGACATGAAACCATATTCATATAGCGCACCATGTCTTCGGGTAATCCTCTGCCGGCAATTTGATAAGCCAAGGTAGAATCAACATAGCGATCACAAATAACCCACTGGCCATGTTCTAGTGCCGGTATAATAACCTTGGACACATGCTCGGCACGATCTGCCGCAAACATGGCTAACTCGGTAATCCGGTCAATCTTATTTCTGGCATGCAAAAGCATTTTTCGTAATTCTTCGCCTAGTTTTGTCCCTCCGGGCTCAAAAGTTAATACTACTTTCTTTCCCCGGCTTTCAAGGTATTCTTTCAACAATTTAGTATGAGTCGATTTGCCGCAGCCTTCCGGACCTTCAAACGAAATGAACATTATTTTTCACCTGCCAAACTAAATCCCATTGAAAATTCGTTGCGCAGTGAACGATATTTTAGCATTAAATCATAGCAATGCAACCTAAAATAAGCGGCATAGTCCAAATCTTCCGCCCACCAGTTGCTGGTAAAATAAGAAGTGGCAATTTCAAGTTTCGTTTCCCCCAGCCAGAAAAGCCATTGCGTGGTGAACCGGTCAGCCGGGTTCCAGCGGTACATTTCAAAAAGGAAAGGGCTTTGCCCGAAGATTGAAAAATAATGGGAATAGCCCAACCCAAATGAAAACAGATCGCTTATTTTTTTGGACAAATCGATCCTGCCGGTTGCTACATCCCAATTGGCCCCGTTGGAGTAAGTCCTGACATCAAGGCCCAGCGAAGGAGTAATTAAGCCGTATTGATTTTCCGGCAAATCACCGTAAAAATTAATGGCGGCTTTTGCTTCGCCGTAATTGCCCGTGCCTTCCTCCCCCACCATCCCCACTGCCGCATCCGCATCGTGCTTTATCCCCTTTATTAAACCAGCGCCTCTGCGCACCTTAAATTCAAGATTGGGATAATAACTTATCTTCTGGTAATTTATCCTTTCGCGGGAAGACAAAGTGGCGTCAATTTCATATTGTGGATATTTGAAGCGGTGTGTTACCCCGCCATAAATGCCGTCGGTCATGTTCCAGTACAGCCGAGCATTCCCCCGGCTTTGCGGATTAAATAGATACGAAGCTTCACCTCCAAACCCCAATCCTTTATTAGTGTAATAACTCATGCTGTAAGTACCGGACAGCTCGCGGCGAATGTACCAAGCTAATCTTTCGGTTACGTACCAGCCGTAATCCGGGTCGGTATTTATTTCCGGAAATGGCGGCAGGTTGCGGGCAGATTCGTCAGAAAAATCATAGATATATGTCGGTACGGGAACAACCGGAAAACGGTCCAGCCAGAAAAAACCCCAATAAGCCACCAGCCAGCCGATTTCAGGGTAAACGTTGATATCCTTCGCCGTTACGTGATAATGGGGATCAGGTAAATCGCAAGTGGTAAAGGAAGAATTTTTTAAGGCGAACTTCTCCTTGTCAAACCGGAACTCATCCCCGCTCAAGAAAATATTGCGGTAGGTAAAGGCAACTTTGGAGGCGGTACCGGCATAGGTGCGTTCATTATAATCCAACGTTTGCCCTTCGATGGTTAACCCTTGGTAAAAAAGGACAAACCCGCGGTCGGCATGGACGATATCTTTTTGAGTATCATAAATAATATGCTCACCCCATACCTTCACGTCTTTATAGACCACTTCAACCGACCCGGAAGCTTCAATAATATGATCATCCTTATCATAGGACACGTCATTTCCATTGACGGTAAGGCCCTTAATCTGCGCTAAAGCTGACTGAGGAAAAATGACAAATGACAAATTAAAAATGACAAATACAAGAAAAACCCTCACCCCACTGATGCTAAATATCCCCCCCCTCTCCCAGTGGGAAAGGGGCGTATCCTGTCGGGCAAGCGGGTGAGGGATTTTAACTTTAGACATTCAACTTTTAGGCCACTTCCTCATAGCGTGCTTCTTTACTGTGAAATTTAGTGATGTCTTTGCGGAAGACCAGTTCGATGGTCCCGACCGGACCGTTCCTTTGCTTAGCTATGATAATATCCGCCACATTGCCCCGATCAGAAGAGGGGTTGTAATAATCGTCGCGATGGATAAACATTACCACATCTGCCGTCTGCTCAATTTCGCCTGATTCCCTAAGGTCGGATAAGCGCGGCATGCGGTCGGTCCTCTGTTCTATAGCTCGGGAAAGCTGGGAAAGGGCAATTACCGGCACATCTAATTCGCGCGCCAGGGTCTTAAGCGAACGGGCAATTTCAGATATTTCCTGGACACGATTTTCTACCCGCGCCCTGCCCCGCATCAACTGCATATAATCAACAATAATCATGCCAAGCCCTTTTTCAATCTTAAGGCGCCGGGCTTTGGCGCGAATTTCAGTGGAAGAGATAGTAGCTGAATCATCAATATAAATGGGCGCTTCGGATAAACGACCCAGCGCGCGGGTTAATTTTTTCCACCCTGTATCTGATAAGCTGGCCGTTTTAAGCTGTTGGGCATTAACCTCGGCTTCAGCACAGAGCATCCTTTGGGCAAGCTGTTCTTTGCTCATTTCTAATGAAAATATCGCTACGGGTATTTTATATTTGATGGCAGAGCTGGCCGCAATATTAAGCGCCAATGCTGTTTTCCCCACCGACGGGCGGGCGGCAATAATAATTAATTCCGAATTTTGAAAGCCCGCCGTCATTTGATCAAGATCAGTAAAACCTGTGGGCGTCCCGGTGATAGCATCTTTCTTGCCGTATAAGCTGTCAATCCGGTCCAAGACGCCTTTGATAACACTGTCAATTTTGCTGAAGCCCTCGCGCACCCTTTTCAGCGCTAAATTAAAGATAGTTTGTTCGGCTTGTTCCAATATGTCATCTACCCGCTGGTCTTCTTCAAACGCGTCCTTCACCATGCGGGTGCCGGCATCGATCATTTTGCGCAGCATGCTTTTCTCGGCCACAATTTTTGCATGATACTCGACATTCGCCGCCGTAGGAACGGAATTAAGCAAGTCGGCAATGTAAATTGAACCGCCCGCGGCATCCAATTTCCCGTTTTTTCGCAGAGCATCAGTAACCGTCACCAAATCAACCGGCTCTCCCCGGTCAAATAATTCTAAAATGGTCTCAAAAATAAAACGGTGGGAATCGCGATAAAAACTGTCCGCGTCAAGATGGTCAAGCACGCGGGCAATTGCCCCTTTATCTAGCAGCATGGAACCCAAAACTGCCTGTTCGGCAACTAAATCTTGGGGGGGGATGCGATCTTCAGCCATAGTATCTAATCTTACCCTAAAAAGAGGGTTGTTTCAACCAAGCTGTACTTACCGTTTTTGTAATTTATTAAGCGCTTCCCTTATATCCTTGGGTAATTCGGCATTAAGTTTAATATATTGGCCTGTTCTTGGGTGCATAAAACCTAGCTTTGACGCATGCAGCATTTGACGGGGAATATTGAGGTCGTTTTTTTGCTTGCCGTAAACCGCATCCCCCGCCACCCCATGCCCAAGGTGCTGCATATGCACCCGGATTTGGTGAGTCCGCCCAGTTTTTAACACCAATTCAACCAATGAATAACGCTGACCATCCTCCGATTCATAACGATCCTTGACGCTAAATTCGGTGGCGGCAAATTTGCCGTGCGTTTTTCTGTCCTCCCAATCCAGCACGGCCATTTTCTTGCGCTGAACCGGGTGCCGGCCCAACTTGGTCTCAATTAATCCCTTTTCCGGCTCAACCCAACCATGCACTAAGGCAAGGTATTGCTTAAATACTTTCTTATCTTTAAATTGTTTGGTTAATGACTGGTGCGCCAGGTCGCTTTTGGCAATGACGATTAACCCTGAAGTGTCTTTATCTAAACGATGCACAATTCCTGGCCGCAATATGCCGCCGATACCAGACAAATCTTTACAATGCGCCAGTAAAGCGTTTACGAGGGTACCTTGATAGTTTCCCGGTGCGGGATGCACTACCATTCCGGCTGGTTTATTTATTACGATAAGATCCTGGTCTTCGTAAACAATGTCGAGCGGGATATTTTCGGATAATACTTCCAACTTTTGTGGAGCAGGAACTTGGACATTAACTTTGTCGCCAATTTTTAATTTATAGCTGGCTTTTGTCTGGTTGCAATTGACTGTAACTTTCCTTTCTTCAATTAATTTTTGGATTTGCGAGCGGGTAAAGCTAATTTCTGCGCAAGCCGTTAAAAACTGATCAATCCGCTGTCCCTTGTTCTCTTCGGCAATAACATATTCATGTTTACTTGCCATTGCGAGAGAGTCCATAACCGGCAAGGAGGATGAAAATAAGCGCCAGCCACTGCGAAGGAGTAAGCCCCAGCCAATGAATTGGGCTAAAGCGGAAAAATTCTACGATTAAGCGGTAGGATCCATAGAATATAAAAAAATAATAAAATACTTGGCCGTCACGCTTTTTGCGGCGGTAAATATAAACCAAGGCAATAAAGGCCAAGAACATAATTAATATGGCGTATAATTGCGTCGGATGCAAAAATTGGTTGGGATAATAGGAATGGGCCAATGATCCGGCTGGAAATTTTATTGCCCAGGGGATACTAGTGGGCAGACCAAAGCAGCAGCCGTTCAAAAAACAGCCAACCCGGCCAATGGCGTAACCCAGCGCCGAACCGGGCGCCAATATATCCAACAGCCGCAATAGCGGGATATTTTTGCGTTTCGCAAACCAGATAACCACCGCTAAATCAAAAAGAAACCCGCCTAAAAAGACCAAGCCGCCTTTCTGCACGGCAAAAATATCCCAGAGATTGTTTTGGTACTCGCTCCACTGGCCGACCACATAAAATATACGAGCTCCGATTATCCCGGCAATGATGAC
>JASEHX010000019.1 GCA_030018645.1 Candidatus Margulisiibacteriota bacterium
TCTTCACCATTTGGCGACGACACAAAAAAAATCACTCTACTTTCAATTTCTCAATAATCTGCAATTATATCGTAATCATACAAATTAAATGCTATAATTACCACCAATGCAAACCACTAAAGAATTTAATAAATTATTTTTAGAGTTTTTTTCTCGCTCTGCAATAGTTGTCTTTGGTATTGGGATTGTTACGCCTTATGTTGCTGGCAAGTTAACCTTTTCTTTAGCTATTGTTTCAGTTGTTATTATTACCACTTTTATGCTTTGTGCTGCTCTAATTGCATCAAAAATTAGAAATGGAAAGGAGGAATAAAGCATGTTAACAATTACCAACGAAACCGTTATCTATTTTGCTGCTTTTACTGGCACCATTGCTTTTTTAGGGATTTTGGTTACCCTATTTATTTTATATTCTGATCGTCAACAAATACGCAAACATAAACATGCTTAAAATTACGATTTAAATGTACCGCCCAGAAATAAAAGTTTTAGATTGTACCATAAGAGACGGCGGGTTAATTAATGAGCATCTCTTTGAAGATAAGTTTGTCCGGGCGGTTTATCAAGCGGTTTCTGCTTCCGGTGCCGATTACGTTGAACTAGGTTACCGAGCTTCCAAAAAATACTTTTCCGCCGATAAGTTTGGCAAAGCCAAATTCTGCACCGAGGAATTCCTGCGCAAGATTACTGAAGGGATCAATAGTAACACCAAAATTTCCACTATGGTTGACATTGGCCGAGTTGAGCCGGAAGATATCCCATTAAAAAAAGACAGCGTGGTTGATATGGTGCGGGTAGCCTGTTACGTCAAAGATATTGATAAGGCCATTGCCCTAGTCAATCATTGCGCTGATAAGGGCTATGAAACAACTGTCAATATCATGGCTATTTCTACGGCTTTTGAACCCGACCTTGAAGAGGGGTTATCGCAACTGGCCAATTGCCCCCTAAAGGCAGTTTATATTGTTGACAGCTACGGGGCATTATTTTCCGAACAAATCCATTATCTAGTAGCACTCTATGCCAAATATTTTAAACCCAAAGGAATTGAAGTAGGCATCCATTGCCATAACAACCAGCAGTTGGGTTTTGCTAACACGATTGAAGCCATCCGCAAAGGCGCCAATTTTTTAGATGCTACTATTTACGGCATTGGCCGCGCCGCCGGCAACTGTCCGCTGGAATTATTGCTGGCTTTTCTGAAAAATCCTAAATTTAAACTTGATCCCATCCTGGAAGTGATTGAAAAAGAATTCCTTCCCCTGCAAAGCAAAATGGAATGGGGGTATATTATTCCTCATATGATAACCGGGATCTTAAATCAACATCCACGCGCGGCTATTGCCTTGCGCAACGGCCACAATAAGGACAAATTTGCCGATTTTTACCGCTCGCTGGTTAATAATGATGTTGAACTGACCTAAAATCGGGGCAGCGGGATTTGAACCCACGATCTCTACCACCCCAAGGTAGCGCCTTAGACCAAGCTGGGCCATGCCCCGATTTTTATAGAAAAATCAACCTCTAAAGATCAGGAAATAAAACCGCCACAATCGGCAAAAGGGACATCATCCATAAAAACAAGGCAAATAGCATCCCTAAAACTGCCCATATTTTTGCCGCTAATCCCGTATACCGTTCGCCCCAGCCGCGTTTTCCCATGACAAGGATATCTTGTTTGTAAAAACCAATAATACAAGCCATAAGAAACCAACCCCAATATCCGCTAACCATAGCAAAATAAGGAAAAATCGTTAAAATCATCACAAAGCGTATTAACAAAATCGGTGTCTGCGCAAAAACGGCTAGCAGGAAAATAATAAGAACAGTAATGACGAAAAGCAAGGTGGCGATGTAAGCGGTCAAACGGCATTTATTTTTGATATTTTCTAATTTTGCATTCATGTTGTTATTCATATTTTTTACTACCTCCGCCATATGATATTCAGTAAAAAAGTTAGTACCAAGCTGACAATGATCATGGTGGTAATCGGCACAAAGATTGTCAGCCCTTCGCGTTTGTAAATAATATCCCCCGGTAATTTGCCAAACCAGGGAACCTTGGCCGCAAGCATGAAGAACCCTCCGGCCAAAACCAGCAGGATCCCAATGTAAAGCAACATCTTGCCAATTGATTCTACGGCCATCTACTCTACCTCAAACCTTACCGGCACTTCCAAACAACTGGCCACTGCCGCCCCACCCTGCCTGGCGGGCTCAAATTGCCATTGCGCCACAGCCTTTGCCGCTGATTCGTCAAATTCGGCAACGCCGGAAGAAGTCTTTACCTCAACCTTTTCTGGAGCGCCAGCTTTGCTAACAAAGATCGATAATAAAGTGGTACCTGTTAGGCCTCGTTCCAATGCTAAAGCCGGGTATTGCGGTAGAATCTGGCAAGTAATCCTAGGCGGAAAAATCGGCAAAGGAGTTGCATTGATAGGTGAAAGAGGCGCCGGCTGCGAAATGGAAATGGATTTAGGAGCAGAAATTGATTGGGGAATAGCAATTGATTTGGTAACATTTAGCTCTTCCTCCACAAAGATAGGTGTTTCTGCCGGGGGCAAAGAGACTATTGGCTTAGCAATTAATAGACTACCAACCAATGCCGTAGCCAAAAGCAAACTGATATTGATCAAACTTAATTTATATATTTGCATGATTCCCTCCTATAAAATCCCCTTGTTTATTAATCCTTTGTATGTTTCAAATAAAAAGTCTCTTAATAACACCTCCTCTTCAAACAGGTGTTTAGATGGGTTTTCCCAAGGATGTTTATGCCAGCGTCCCCCATCACTATCCCGACCAAAAATCCTTTGACCATCCAATATTACTACATAATTCTTTAAGTTTTTCCTAAAATTGGCATATATTTGGACAAAACAAGTTCTAGTGATATCAAGTTTTATCTTTACAGTGTTATTGGTTTCGTTAAGAACTGTGCAATTGCAAAAACAGCCAATTTCTTGGCTCAGCTTTATAATTTCATCTTTAAATTTCGCTAATGACATCGATTTAGTGGCATCCCAGCAGTTTCAAGTCTTTTGCAATAGTTTTAGCTCCATCAACCGCCTGGTCCCAATTATGATAATCTTCTTCCACCTCTAAAGAATACTTCCTTTTAGCGATAATTTTTTTTCTCTCAAATTCCACAAAAGACATTTTGTATTTTCTAGACAAAATATAATCAATATACCTATGAGCCGCTAACCGTCTTCGCAATTCCGCTTTCAAACTTTCATCGATTAATTCTTCTTTGCTTAGATCAAAATCTTTGGCAATTTTATCAAACAGTTTTGCTGGAACCATGTTTTTCCCTCCTATTTACACTATTCTATTACAAATCCCAGTTAATGCCAACTGTAATACTCCTTCCCGGCATGGGGTATTCTAGGATGGCAAAAGTAATTGGATGGTAGCCGATCGCTTCGGCATAACCGCCGTTAAAAAGGTTGTTGATCTTGGCATTGATTATAACTACATTGATCTTTTTTGACCAAGTCGCATCCACCACCGTATACGGATTTAATTTTATCGTGTTGCCGGCATCGGCAAATCTTTCCCCCACATATTTGGCAATTAACGCCGCATTCCCAAGCCGGCCGCTGGAATCCACTCCTAAATTAAGCTTGGTCCGCGGGGAATAAGGAACATCCTTTCCAATATTGGCTGTTGTTACATCTTCTTTATCGACCGCCGTCTGGAAAGTGGCGTTAGCGAACAAATTAAAACCAATAAATTTTGTCATTATCCTGGTTTTATATTCAAAATCAGCCCCGGTCACTTCCACCCGCCCGGCGTTTCTCGCTTGGGTAATAAAAGTGGTGGGACTAAACTCCCACAAAATTTGATCGGTTATCTGCCGCGCAAAAAAACTGCAGCCAAATAAAGAATCGCGGCCAAAATATTTATTCCCGCCCATTTGCAATCCAATCGATTTTTCAGATCGAAGGTTGGCATCCCCATACATCAACCAAAGCGGATCATTCCAATAGAGCTCATTTAAGGTTGGCGCTTTCATGGCCGTGGCAAGGCTGCCAAAAAGCTTCCAATCATTCGCCGAATTTAAGCTTAATCCAATCCTTGGGCTAATGGACTGGCCGGCGGTGGAATGCTGGTCTACCCGCAAGCCAACGCTCATGGCAACTGGGCCTTGCTCTACCTCCTGATTAGCAAATAACGCCCATTCATTAACTTGGTGATTGCCAATCGCCGAGCTTTGTCCGCTATTTTCTCGATATTCCAATCCTAACCCTAATACGCTATCCCCTAACAAATGGATATTATCTTGCAAGTTAATACCGTTTTGCGCGGTCCAATATGCGTAGTTAGTCGCGTAATATACATCTTGATATTTTTGGTCGGTTGTGTTTTGCCAAAGCTTAGCCGTGATATCAGAATTCCCTAAGGTATTCCAGTATTCCGCCGCCAAATTAATGTTCTTGTCCTGCTGGCGATTATTGGGCGTTGAGGCGGAAGTAGGATCGGCGGCACTATTGGGGACGCCAGGAATGCCTTTGTCATCCGCAAAATAGCTGGCAGATAGATTGAAGGCGCCAAAATTGTGTCCAAACGACTTATTAACGGAAAAATTTTGGCTCCCAAAATCACTGTTTTGCCTAAAACCATTCAATTGATCATAGGAAGCGGTAAAAAATAAATTATCATTGCCGTAAACATATTTAACAATCTTATCGGCAAACGAACCGTAATCCGCTTCTAATACTTGCGTCGGTTCTTTCACGCTTTTTTGGGTAATTATATTAATGACGCCGCCGACGGCATCCGAACCATATAATGAAGATAAGGGAGCCGTGACAATTTCAATTTTTTCAACATTGTCCAATAAAAGTCCTGCCATGTCTACCGTTCCCAGCAAGGGGGAATTGATGCGACAGCCGTCAACCAGGACCAAGACCTCTTCCGCGTTAGCCCCTTTAATCCTAGCTGTATTCAATGCCCCTTTGCCGCCAACCGAATATATATCGACCCCTTGCGCCATCCGCAAAGCATCAGCCACCGTTTCAGCCCCAAACATTTTGGCCTTATCGGCCTTGATGACTGAAACATTCCAAGGGGAGCGGGACCTTAACTGAGGCATGCGAGAGGCAGTAACAACTACCTCATCTGCATAAAAGTGGGGAACCTCGTCGGCAAATGACAAATGACAAATGACAAATGACAAATTAAGGAACAAAAAATATCTAAAAAAAGCCCTCACCCCACTGATGATAAACCTCCCCCCCCTCTCCCACTGGGAGAGGGGTGATTCGCAATAAGTTAACGGGGTGAGGGATATTAGATTTTGATCTTTGACCGTTGACTTTTCGTTCATCTCTATACTCCTTTCAATTTAAGTATAGAGCTTTCGGGATCACTCTTTTCCGTCAAGGCAGGGCTGGAACCTGCTAGTTAACTACTCTCTCTCCCGCTGAGTATCTTGAGCGGAAATTACGATTACAATTTCACCTTTTACCATTCTACCAACAAAGTGGGTGATCACCTCCCTCGCTGTCCCGCGGACAGTCTCTTCAAATTTTTTAGTCAGCTCACGGCAAACGGCTAACGGCCGCTCACCGAAGATGTTTTTAATCTCTTCAAGCGTTTTTAGAAGCCTATACGGCGACTCATAGATAATAATGGTTTTATTTTCTTTTTGCAAGGCCGTTAATTCTCTGCGCTTTTTTCCTGGCTTCTTATGTAAAAACCCGACAAAAATAAATTCATCCGTCGGCAAACCGGAAACCGACAATGCCGTTATGGCCGCTGATGGTCCGGGGATTGCTTCGACCCTGATATTCTGATTCACTGATTCTCTGATAAGCTCATACCCCGGATCGGATATCCCCGGTGTTCCTGAATCAGACACCAGAACAATATTTTTACCCTGTTGAAGCAAATTAATAAGGTACTGCGTTTTGGATTTAATATTAAATTTATGGTATGCGGTCAACGGAGTATTAATTTGATAGTGATTGAGCAAAATTTTGGTCTGGCGGGTGTCTTCGGCGGCAATTAAATCAACTTCTGCAAGGATCCTCACGGCCCGATAAGTTACATCTTCCAGATTTCCAATGGGGGTGGCAACCACAAACAAGGTAGACATTAGGCGGCCGGATCCAATTCCTGTATACTGGCATCATCAGGACTTACAACTTGAACTTTGCCGCAATAAGAAGATCCTTCTTCTATGACAATCTTCCCGCCGGTGATGTCGCCATGCACCCGGCCGGTCTTATTGATTTCTAGTAAATGCACAGCCGTGATATTCCCGTCCACTTTCCCGGAAACAAGAATGTGCCCGCCCTGGATCTCGCCAACGACTTTACTGCCCGGCGCCAGGATAAGTTCCCCTTCGGTTTTGATCTTTCCTTCAAACTCGCCGTTGATGCTTACCCCGCCCTGGGCAACAATTTCCCCTTTAAACTTGGCCTTGCCGCCAATAATGGTGTCCACCGGCCCATGTGATACAGTGTTTTGCTCTCTCTCAAAGTTAAATAAACCCATATTATTGCTCCATTACCCGGCTGGCCGATAAAATGTTTAAATTGAGATAGGCAGTAGGATTGACCGGCCGGCCGTTTCTCTGCACTTCGTAGTGTAAATGCGGACCGGTGGAATAACCGCTGGTCCCAACGTAGCTGATCACCTGGCCCTTTTTAACCTTTTGGCCAACGCTAACTGCAAAGCTGGAATTATGGGCATAAAGAGTGGAAATCCCCCGGCCATGGTCAACCACTACGGTCCGACCATATCCCCTTTGCCAGCCAGTTGACGAAACGATGCCATTAGCCGTGCATCTGACCGGCGCCCCATAGTGAGTAGAAATATCGACCCCAGCATGGAACCCCCTCCAGGGAAAGATACGGTAGCCAAAGTAGGACATAATTGGCCCATAGGCCGGCCAAATGGAAGGGGTTACGGCAAAATGGGCGCGGACGTCATTGACCCAAGCTTTCATTTCGTTATAACTCTGCTTTCGCTCGGCTAAAACCATGTCCGCCGAGCGGTTATTCATGTCTGAAGAGAGTTTAACTTTCGATTTCCAGTTTCTTAGTCCCAACATTTGGCGCAATTTATTATCTTCCTCCACTAGTTCACTGATGGCTTTGTTGACGGTTTTGGTCCGATAGGAAAAAGACTCGATCATTTGCTTTTGTTCGCGATTTTTTGCCATGGTGTTGCCATAATTTATTAATTTGCGTGAAAGATGCGTAGAGTAAATCAGCGAACCGCTGACAAACAGTAAAACACAAAGCGTCCCCGCCACTGCCGCATAAAGCCGGCGTTCAGGTATTTTAACTGAAAAAGCTTTGCCGCTGGCATCGTGGGGAACAAGCATGAAGGTGTAATATCTATGCTTTTTGGATTGATTGTCCATCGCTACCTAGAAGTATAGCAACCCATTGTGGGCGAGTCAATAAGCGATGGCCAATTAAAACCCCATTTACCCCTGCTTGTTTCAATCGCTGGACATCTTCCCGGGTTTTAATGCCGCTTTCACTGACTACTATCCGGTTTTTAAGCTTGGGAAAGAGTTTCAATAGGTCAGTTGTAGTTTCAAAATTAACTTGAAGCGTATCCAGATCCCGGTTGTTAATGCCAATAACCTTGGCTTCGGTCTTGAGAACCCGCTTGACTTCTTCAGCATTATGAACCTCAACCAGGGAATACATCCCTAATCTACGAACTAATGCTAATAAATTGATCAATTGGCTGTCAGTTAACACCCTGACAATTAATAAGACCGCGTCCGCGCCGGCTAACCGGGCGCTGTAAACCTGGGCTTCGTCCAGGATAAAATCTTTGCAAAGGATCGGGATTTTAACCGCCTTCCGCACAGCTTTCAGGTGTTTTAGCTTCCCTTGGAAATATTTTTGGTCGGTTAGGACAGATATTGCCGCGGCGCCCGCTTTGGCATAAGTCCGGGCTATACTGGCCGGCTTATAGTTCCTTCGAATAATCCCGGCCGACGGTGAAGCTTTTTTGGTTTCCGCAATTAACGCTAGTTGGCTTTTTTTGAATATTTTAATGAAATTACGTGGTTTGGGCGCCTTTAAAAGCAGTTTTTTTAGGTTTAATTGGCTTTGTTTGAGCTTGAGTGCGGTAACTTCCTGCCGCTTGTTAAAGATAATTTCATCCAGCAGCATACTTTATTTCTTGGGGCGCCACATATTAACTAATGGGCTGGCAATGAAAATTGAAGAATAGGCGCCAAAAATAAAGCCGATCAGCAAAGTAAGCATGAAGTCGCGCAAAGTAGCTCCGCCGAAGATTAAAACCGCCAAAGTAGTGATAACTACGGTTAAAACCGTATTAATTGACCGCGCCATGGTTTCTGCAACGCTGATATTAATAATTTCAGCAAATTTCATCTTCTTTCCGGCATACTTTTTGCTGTTTTCGCGAATGCGGTCAAAAATGACAATGGTGTCGTTTATAGAATAACCCATGATGGTCATGATGGCCGCCACAAACGGCGTTTCAACATTGCGCCAGAAAAGCGCCGTCAGACCGGTTACAATAATGGCATCGTGATAAAGGGCAATTAGCGCCGCCAGCGCGTAGCTGAACTCAAAACGGAAAGAGACATAAATGATGATCCCAATTGAAGAAATAACTAAGGCCCAAATGGCTTGGCTGGCCAATTCTTTCCCAATCATTGGTCCGATTGTATCAGTTTCTAAGAGCTCAACGTTTCCTCCGTATTTTTCATTAAACCCATCAACAATTTGCTTCCTTATTTCCGGTTCCAGCGGTTCGGTGCGGATAAAAATGTCGGTATCTCCCGCTTTTTGGATAACACTATTTTCCAGTTTAAACTTGGTAAGGCCCAGGCGCACGTCATCTACCGAAATTTTGTTGGGGAAACGCAGGTTGATCATTGTCCCGCCGGTAAAATCTTGGCCAAAGTTTAACGCCCTGCCGTGGACAAAGGCATTAAACAATAACGCTCCCACGGACAGAATGATCAAAATAGCCGAGAATGTAAACCAAATCTTTGTTTTACCTACAAAATCATACATTATTTGTACACCAATGGGCTGTTAGAGTCAGCTATGATTTTCCCCTCCACCATCATATTTAGCAGCATACGGGTAATGACAATGGCGGTAAACATGGAAACCAAAATACCAATGGTTAGAGTTACTGCAAACCCGCGGATGGTGCCCGTTCCAACATAGAATAATGTAACTGCGGCAATAATGGTAGTAACGTTTGAATCAAGGATCGCATCAAAGGCCCGCTTGAAGCTGGTTTCAATTGCTAAACGGATGGTTTTTTTGGCGCGCAATTCTTCTTTGAAACGCTCAAAAATAATTATATTAGCATCAACTGCCATACCCATTGATAATATGAATCCGGCAATCCCGGGCAAAGTAAGGGTAGCATGAAATAAGCTCATGGCCGCCAGGACAATCAAGGCATAAATTGCTAAAGCTACGTCAGCCAGAAAACCGGGTAAGCGGTAATAAAGGACCATAAAAACAGCTACAATTATAAATCCAATAATACCAGCCACCATGCTCCGATCAATTGAGTCCCTTCCCAAGGTGGGGCCAACGACCCTTATTTCCAAAACCTTAACCGGGATAGGTAATGCCCCAGCTTTTAATTTAATGACCATGTCCTGCACTTCGGCAACCGTGAAACTGCCCGAAATTTGCGCCCTGCCTGATGGAATGGGCTCCCGCACATTGGGAGCAGAAATAACCCGGCCGTCCAAGACAATAGCCAGCGGCTTATCGACTGAACGGGCCGTCACTTCGCCGAAAACCTTGGCCCCTTCGCCGTTAAATTCAATATCAACAACTGGATTACCGTATTCATCCACGCCCGGCCAGGCTCCCTTTAACAATGAACCGGTAAGCGCGGTCCTTTTTAGGATAATTGGCCGCGAGTCAACCGGCCCGCCATTACGGGCGGTTTCCACTTTAGCCAGGCGCGCTTCTGGTCCATAAAAGGCCTTTAGTTTTGCCGGCGTTAGTTTGCTTTCATCCGCCGGCGCCCATTCGGCTTCGATAAATTCCAAGAGCGCCGTGTCCCCAATTACCGAGAGCGCATGGTCTGGATCTTTGATGCCGGGAAGTTCGACGACGATTTGTTTTGCGCCTTTGCGCTGGATTACCGGCTCGGTCACCCCTAGCGCATCAATGCGGTTGCGGATGACCGCTACCGCCCCAGCCATGGAATCGTCGTTAACTTTTACTTTATCGGTTTCCTGCCCCTCGAATACTAAGCGCGTCCCGCCCTGCAGGTCTAATCCCAGATTGAGGGGCATGGTCTTCAAAATGTAGATACAAGCACCAATAATAAGAAGGATAATCAGTATTCGGAGTTGGTTAATATTCTTCTGCATAATTGTAAGCGAAAGTATTATATATCATTTGCCAAATCTCGGCAAGGAATTTTTATCCCTCACCCACTAAGTAAACCAAAGCACCCTCTCCCAAAGGGAGAGGGTCGTTATGTGAAGAAGCAAAGATACCTTCTCCCCCTGGGAGAAGGTGCCAATTTTTGGCCTGGCGGATGAGGGAAAGAGCAAGATGTTTTTTTCTTGCACCAAATTAAAAATACTTATATAATGAACAGAGAATCATATGTTCATCAAAACTGAAAGCCTGATAAAAAAATACGGGGCGAAAACGGCAGTGGATGGGGTTTCAATTGAAGTAAAGCAAGGCGAAGTGGTAGGTTTGCTTGGCCCAAACGGCGCCGGGAAAACTACTACCTTTTATATGGTGGTTGGATTAGTGCGGCCAAACGAGGGAAGAATTTACCTGGGAGACCATGAGATTAGCAAATTGCCGATGCATAAAAGAGCCCATCTTGGTATTGGCTACCTTCCGCAGGAGCCCTCTATTTTCAGGAAACTTACGGTTGAAGAAAACATCCTTATCCTCTGGCAATTGATGCCTGAAATCAGGAAAGAAGAATACGAAACAAAATTGGTTTCTCTCTTAAATGAATTAGGCGTTGCCCATTTAAGGAAACAAAAAGCCTATACATTATCAGGGGGTGAACAGCGCCGGGTAGAAATTGCCCGCGCCTTGGCTACTAATCCCGCCTTCTTACTGCTCGATGAACCCTTTACCGGCATTGATCCCAAAACGGTGGGCGATCTGCAGGAAATTGTCCGTCATTTAAAATCAAAAGGCATCGGCGTTTTAATTACTGACCACAATGTGCGCGAAACCTTGGCCATTACCGACCGCGCTTACATTATTTCAAAGGGCAAAATTTTAGTGTCAGGCAATTCCGAAAAAATTGCCGGCTCCGAAGAGGCCAAGAAAACCTACCTGGGCGATAACTTTGAGCTTAAATGATAAAAATTCTTGACCGCTACGTCTTCCGCGAGTTGATTGAACCCTTCCTTTTCGGCCTGGGGGCATTTACCGCCATTTTATCCGCCAGCATGATCTTATTTGAACTGGTCCGCGCCGTCATTATTCGGGGTATGCCGCTAATTGTCGCTCTGCAGGTATTCGTTTATAAACTGCCCAGCATTGTTGTTTATATTTTCCCTATGGCCATGCTGCTTTCTGCCCTCCTGGCCTTTGGCCGCCTGTCTAACGATTCGGAAATCATTGCTTTCCGCGCTTCCGGCCAATCGCTTTACCGCTTAATGATCCCGGTCATTTTTTTAGGGCTGATTGTCTCGCTGACCAACCTGTCATTTTCAGAAATTGTCGTCCCGGAAGCCAACAAAGCCGCTAAAAATTTATTGATCACTACCAGCGCCAAACACCAGCCCAAAATGCAAAACAATGTTTTTATCCCCGAACTGGAAAACGGCGAATTAAAAAGGATCTATTATGCTGATATGATCAAAGACGATACCATGCATGATGTCATTGTCCAAGAATTTTCCAAAGGGAAGCTCCTGCAAATCTTAACTGCCAAAGAAGCCAACTGGCAAAAAGACAAAGGCCTTTGGAACTTTAAGTCCGGCACTATTTATTTGGTCGCCGAAAGCGGGGAATATAAGCATTTGATTAAATTTGATGAGCAGTCGGTCGCCATAAAATATTCGCCGGCCGATTTTTTCTCCAGCGATAAGAACCCGGACGAGATGACCATGTCCCAACTGCGCGATTATATTGCCTTAAAAGAAAAGATGGGCAATGATGTTACTGATTTTAAGATTCAATTAAATATGAAAACAGCTATTCCATTTGCTTCATTAGTTTTTGCCATATTGGGCGCTCCGCTGGGATTATCTCCCCGCCGCGCCGCTTCTTCTATAGGCCTTGGGCTTTCAATCTTGGTTATCTTTTTTTATTATATTCTTACTTTTATTAGCATGGCAGTTGGAGAACTAAAGATAATTTCCCCATTTTTGGCCGCCTGGTCCCCCAACCTTGTTACCGGCGGGGTCGGCTGGTGGATCTTATCTAAAGCCGCGGTGCAATAATGCTGTCCTTTAAGATCAATTTTATTTTGTTGCTGATTTTTCTTAGCGGCATTGTTGCAATTATTGGCAATTATATCGGCCGAACCATTGGCCGAAGAAGGATTGCGCTGTTTGGACTGCGCCCGCGTTACACCGCCGCTGCTGTTACCGTACTTACCGGCATTCTAATTGCCCTCATCACTTTAATGATAGTCCTGATCATTTCCAACGATGCCCGTACGGCATTCTTTGGATTAGAGAAACTAAAAGGGGATTTAGCGGAAAAATCGCATTTGCTTGAAAACACCCAGAAAGAATTAAATGCCAAAATTGCCGAAAAAGCCAAAATTGACCAAGAGCTATTGACCGCGCAAACTGAAATATTCTCTTTAAAGAAAATAAAAACCCGGCTGGGAAAAGAGATCGAGGCCTCGCGCAAAGGCACGGTGCTGTTTAAGGTTAATGAGACCATTTCGGCTTCGCTGATTAAAGCTGGGCCGGAAAAAGAAAAATTGAAATCCGGCCTTAACCAAATTATTGTCTCGGCCAATACTTATTTGAAAACGCTGGGGTTAAAAAACAACCAAGGATTGATTGAGGTCGCAAAGAGCGATCTGGAAGAAACGATAGATCTCTTACAGCAGCAAAAAGGCGAAATTATCGCTATTTTATACGCCAAAAGCAATACTCTCTTTGGTGAAACCATCCCCGCCGCTTTTAGGTTAGTCGATAATAAATTGATCTATCGGTCAGGCGAAGAAATCTCGGCGGCAAAAATATCCTCCGCGCTTTCCCTGCCCGAAATTGAGCAGGAAATAAAAAAACTGCTGGCCAACACCCATCAAACCGCCAAGCAAGCCGGCATCTTGCCGGCGCCCAGCGGAGCGGTAGGCAGTGTCCCTTATTCCGAGATCTATTCTTTAGCCAGGAAAATTAAAGCCGCCTATAAAAACGCGGTAGTTAAAACTTTGGCCAAAAAAGATATATATACCATCGGCCCTTTGGAAATATTCTTTAGGGTGTATTATTGATGATCCTGGCAATTGACCCGGGCAGGGAAAAATGCGGTTTGGCGATCCTTACGGAAAAGGGAGAGGTAATTTTAAAAGAAATTGCCGCCCGCCGGGAAATAGCGTATAGGGTAATGGACTTAACCAATAATTACCAGTTCCCTACTCTAGTCGTCGGCAAAAGCGCCTTTGGCAAGGAAGTGGAAAAGGACTTAATGCGGCTGGACATTAAAGCTAATATTATTTTTATTTCCGAGAAATATTCCACCCTGGAGGCCCGGTCGCTCTATTGGCAAGACCATCGGCCCAAAGGATTCTGGAGGCTGATCCCCACCAGCTGGCGCGTCCCGCCGGCGCCGATCGACGATTACGCGGCGGTGGTGTTAGGGAAGCGATATTTCAAAAGTTAAAATAGTTTGATCGTTTAGTTGGCTTCGCTTTATTACCTTTCCATAAGGATCAATTAAAGCCGATATGCCGGTATTGCCGGCTTGGATAAAATAGCGGCGGTT
This sequence comes from Candidatus Margulisiibacteriota bacterium, assembly GCA_030018645.1. Lineage (GTDB taxonomy): Bacteria > Margulisbacteria > WOR-1 > O2-12-FULL-45-9 > O2-12-FULL-45-9 > JASEHX01. The sequence continues at coordinate 13,914 of JASEHX010000019.1, forward strand.
TTCGACGGCACGCAGGATGCCGGCATTCAGATGAAAATAAGGCAGAGAAGAATTGCCAAACCAGCCGTCATTGGTAATACACAGGATCAGATTGGTGGCAGGATCAATTCGTTTCCGAACTAAGTCGGGAAAAGCAGATTCTGAACAGATAACGGCCGCCATCCGAGCTTTCCCGGCAATTAATGGAACAGGATTGCTGGGCCCGGCACAAAACTCATCATCATAGTAGCCCACTTTTTTTAATAAGGGGAAAAGCAGTGCCCGGAAAGGAAGGTATTCGCCAAAGGGGACTAATTTTTCTTTATAATAGCGTGATACAACTTCCCCGGAAGGAGAGATGGAGACCACCCCATTATAGGCACCGGTATGATCAAAATCGGGAATACCAACCACCATCCAGCAATTACCTTTTTTAGCCAGATTAACCAACCTTTGGGCCAGCGGGGTATTGTGCAGGACAAAGGAAAAGATCGAGGTCTCCGGCCAGATGATAATATCCGGCTTATCTTTTTGCGCCTGCCGTGACATTTTTTCATGGATAGCAAATATTTCATCTACTTTGGCTGGATCCATTTTATCCATCTGGTCAATATTGGGCTGGATGATGGCAACCCTCACCCCGTTAACTTTGAGCATATTTCCCCTCTCCCAGTGGGAGAGGGGGGAATGTTTATGGCTAGCGGGTGAGGGCTGCAAAGCACCCCAAACAACTACTCCGCATACTAAGATTATTACGCCTGCCAAAGTGATTTGGTTGTATTTTGACCGGTTATTAATCCAGTTAGCAATTGCGCTGTTTATAAGAACAATTAGAAAAGACACTCCATAGACCGAAGAAAAGGAAGCGATTTGGATGACCGGCAGAAAATCAGCTTGGGAATAGCCCAGAACCCCCAAAGGAACCCCTAGCGGGCCCCACCCCCTCAACCATTCAACCGCCACCCATAAAATGGCAACCCATAAAACATTCGCTGTTCGCAGTAGGCGAAAAAGAAATGCAAATAGCACAATAAAGATGGTTTGGAATATGACTGCGCTAACCCAACCTAAAAGCGTCCACCAGCCGGCAAAACGGAATAAAGAAAAAATCCAAAGGAAATCAATGGCAAAAAAAGTTATGCCAAAACAAAAACCACACAGTAAAGCAGAACGCATATCTTTGGAGCGCAAGAGCACCAGGAAAAAGGGAACTAACGCAAACCATGCCAGCCAGAATAAATTAAATTTAGGAAAGGTTAAAGCCAGTAGAATGCCAGAGACAAAAGATAATAGCATATAGTTTAATTTCCTAATTTCCGAATTACTCAATGTCCTAACAATGAATTTATCTGTATACTTACCTCGTTCGGACCTTAGGATATTAGGACATTCGGACATTGAAATATTGAACGATTTCCTGATCCCCATCCCTACTGCATCTCCACCTTACAATTCAATATATCCGCCGCTGCCGCGATAGTTGGATCTTCACTGTCCGCAATTTCAACGATTGAACCGGATATTTTGGAAATATATGCGTTGGTCGTGGTCAAATGGTCGGCGGAAATTTTAGGCGATCCATCCGGCCAATTGACCGAAACAAAGTCAAAATAGACATAATCCGGAGTAGTGGTGAAAATTTTGTTAAGCGGGACGACAAACCGGATGGTAGTGGTCAAATCTCCCAAATTGGCAAAAGCATCGCGGGTAATTGCCTGCCCCAATACAAATGGCCCCATCACTGCCGCATATCCGGTGGTATCGGCAATGATATAACTGCTCCAAGTTGAATAATAATTGGTGTAATAATCGGCGATAGCTCCATTAATGGGGGTCGTTCCCGGTTCAATCATTTCATAATAATAGGGGTTGTCCGGCGAAGGCAGCGGGATAGTTAACCCCGAACTGGAAGAAAAAACCAAATAATAGTGGTGGGAAACAACTTCCATTGTCCCGCGCAAAGTAACCGTTACCGTCATTTGCTCACCGTAATCAACGATGGGAGTGACCGTCCGAGCACAACCAAAAAGATAAATTCCAAAAAAACAAAAGAAAAGTATTGCTATAACCCTCACCCCGCTAACGCTAAAAATTCCTCCCCTCTCCCATCCTCCTTCGTTCTTCGAACTTCGGCGGACAAGCTGGGAGAGGG
>JASEHX010000130.1 GCA_030018645.1 Candidatus Margulisiibacteriota bacterium
AGCAGAGTGTGGGAAATTCCTTCGTGTATGAATAATGCGGGAATCATTTTTTCCTCGGTTAAATTAGGATGGGCATAAATAGTGGCTGCTTCAATCTGCGGCAGAGATAAACCAAATAGTACTTGTCCGACGATTTCCGGAGTAGTGGTTTTTCCAGACCCGGGCGGGCCAAAATAGAGCATACTGCCGTTTAACAGGGCGTTTAGCAGGGTCCCCAAAAGCACCGAATTAAAGGTTCGCTCGTGTTCGGCATAATCTGTCTGGCTAAGGGCTAATCCGGGGATTTCTAAACGGTTTCCCAGCCGAATATCGGGCGTAGCAAAACTGTATATTCCTGCCAGGTAATGGTAGGCCCCAACCACTTTATGTCTTAAAGTGGGTGTAATCGTGGGGCACGGCAAAATTCTTCTTGTAAATACACGGACGGCACATTCCATTGGACCAGATGCATTTGTCATTGCTGCTCTCCTTTTTGCTTTTTAGGCAATCAATCCTATTAATACTTCGACAAATTCTTTGAATAATTTCATTTAAAATGCTAAAATTGCCCCAAATGACGCGAAACTTTATAGGTCGTATGTCGTTGGTCGTAAGTCGTTGGTCGTTAGTCGTTAGTCTATTTTTTTCCCCCTCCTTCGCCCAGCTTTCCGAACTTAACATCAACCCGCTGGTCAATGAGACCGGCGCGCGGCCGCTGGGGATGGGGGCGGCGTATGTCGCGGAAGATGATCTAAATTCCATTTTGTACAATCCGGCCGGCACGGCATGGGCCAAAGGGATTGAGCTTTCCGGCAAGGACACGACCAACCTAAGCGCGCTTCAGGTTTATCCGTTTGGGCAGGGATCCTCTTTTGGCCTTGCTATTTTAACTAATTCTTTATCCAATATTCCTATTGCTGGCGGAACCGCGGATGAAAGCAATAACGTTGTTCACTTATCTTATGCGTCAAAATTATCTAATCTTCCGGGATTAAATCGGTTGGCGGCGATGCAGAAGGTCAGCTGCGGAATAGGGATCAAAGGCCTGATGCAGCAAACCTTGCGCCGCACGGGGCGGTTGGACGAATCGGGCAGCGGCTGGGAAATGGATGCGGGTGTTTTATGGAAAGGGGCGCCGTGGTGGCGGTTGGGCGTATCACTGCTGAATGCATTGCCGGCCAATACTTTGGGCGGCGGAAAAATCAATTGGAACAACTCAACCGCCGAGGCGATTCCTTCTATGTTTAAGGCCGGCGGCTCAATGCAAATTATCGGCGACATCTATTCACCCGTTTACAATGAGTATTACGGATTGCTGGCGGCCGGCGAGGTGGACTTTACAGCTTCCCAGCCGCTGATTCACTGCGGGATCGAAGCTGATTTTATGGATTATTTATTTTTACGCGCCGGATTGATGCAGCAAAAAACAGTTAACGGGATTACAGCCGATATCAATTTGGGACTGGGATATAAATCCGACAGCGGCGGCGTTGACATCGCTTATTACCGCGATCCAGTTAAGGACGAAAAAAACTTGCTAATTTCGTTGGTCTATTATCCGCAAAGCTGGATTGTCATTAAGCAGTTGGAGGTAAGACGACCGGTGCTGGAAACCGATGACCCGATTGAGAAAATATCGCTGGCTGACAATTTGGTGATTTCCGAACCGAAACTAACAATTTTCGGCAAGGCCAAAAATGAGGTTGCCGTGTTGATTGACGGGCATCCGGTTTATGTTGACGAAGACCATACTTTCAAGACCAGAGTTCCCCTGGACGTTGGCAAGAACTTGGTGGTGGTGGAGGCGCGTTGGGAGGGAGAATCAAAAATTTGGAAATATAAAGTATTGAGAAAAGCGCAAGTTAATCTGGCCCAAAAAGACCAGCTGATACAAAGAGAAATTGAGACAATGGTGACTTTAGGGGTGGTTGAAATATCTGGAAAGGCGGGCTTCAATATCGACGCCGGCATTACCCGCGGAGAGTTGGCCGCCTGGATCGCCAAAGCCAATGGGTTGCCCATCCCAGCCGTTGAGCGGCCGAACGAAATTGTTTCCAAGGCGGAAGGCGAGGCGATTTTTAAGAGTTTGGAGAATTAACTGTGAAGAAGTTAGCAGGCGCTTTATTTTTAGCAATCATTTTATGCAGGATGTCATTCGCCGCTGCTCAAGATGTCATGACCAAAAAGGAAGTTATCCTTAAACTTTCTGCGAGTGATACGGTCAAAAAAAAGATTGCCGAGCTTTTTTCTTGGAACGGCTATGATTTGTCCAAAATCCGGCAGGCAATCCCCACCCCCGTCATCAAAAATATCAGCTTAATGCCGGATAAAGTTCCGCTGGATGGAGCAGTTACTTTTGAGGTTGCCGCCATAGTGGAAGATCCCAGCGGACCGGAAAATATCTCCGGGGTGCGGGCCAACTTAATTGCGGTCGGGGGATTGGCCAATTTATTGATGGTTGATAACGGGTTGTACGGCGACAAAAAGGCCTTTGATCAGGTGTACACCTTGCAAACCAGTGTGACGCAAAAGACCAGCCCAGGACCGAAAGAAATCGCCGTAGCGGCGGCCAATAAAGACGGGTGGGTTGCTTTGGCAAAAACCACCTTGGAAATTTACAAAAGCCCGCCTATAATTAAGTAATGCTTTCAACTGTAACGATTATCAGTATTTTTATTGAGATCTTCGCGGCGGGGATATTGATTGCCGGCGCCTGGTCGCTTATAAAAAAATATTTTTCCCAGCGGCAGGCCAATGCCTTGTATGCCGGACTTTTCTTTCTTTCTTTCTTTTTCTATATCGGAGCTACCATTGCTTCCCAGATGATGTTCAACTTGGGCCGCGACCTGTCGGAGCTAATCCTGGTCCAAAAAGCCGTGTCCATTAGTTTGATCTTGTGCGGATTGTTCCTGTGGGGTTTTATTTTTGAAAAGGCCCAGGCATTTTTTATGCGCGGTACATTTATCTTGTTTGGAGCCGCCGCCGTATTTTTTATATACCAAATTTTTATTTCTTCCGTTAACCTTATTTATCGTGAGGGAATACTGGAGCCGGTGGTTT
>JASEHX010000020.1 GCA_030018645.1 Candidatus Margulisiibacteriota bacterium
GGCCAACGTCCCTTCGCCTGCGACCACCGAAGAAGTTGCCCCTCCAATCGATAAAAACGGCGAACAGCAGCTCGATCTCTATTACCAAAAGAAAATGCTGGGAGATCGGTTGTGGGACAGCATTGCCCGGGTTTTGGTTTCCGGCGCTATTTTTGCCTACTGCCGCCTCCAAGCCAAGAAATTGGAGGAAAGAGCGTGAGTAATTATCCTGAAAACTTAAAATATAGCAAAGAGCATGAATGGGTAAAAGTTGACGGCAATGTCGCCACGGTGGGCATTAGCTTCCATGCCCAAGACGCATTAGGCGATGTGGTTTATGTTGAGCTTCCTCCGGTCGGTAAAGAACTAAAGGTCATGGAAGAATTTGGCGTGGTTGAGTCGGTTAAATCTGTGTCTTCCTTGTTTTGTCCCATCAGCGGCAAAGTAATTGAAGTCAATTCGGCCTTAAACTCTTCCCCACAAGCCGTCAACGAAGATCCTTATGGCAAGGGATGGATCATCAAAATTGAGATGTCGAACCCAGTAGAAGTTAATTCTTTGCTTTCATCGCAAGACTATATTAGATTAATCGAACAACAATGAGTTATGTCCCGAACACCGTCCGCGACCAAAAAGAACTTTTGCAAACTATCGGCAAGTCCTCGCTAGAAGAGCTGTTTGCCGATATTCCAGCTAAAGCCAAATTCCAGGGACAATTAACCCTGCCCCCCCCGCTCTCTGAACCAGAATTGCTCGCAGAATTAAAAGCATTGAGCGAAAAGAATACGCCGGCTTCTTCATTTCTGGGGGGCGGGAATTATAACCACTTTGTTCCCAGTGTTGTAAGCCATATCGTCAGTCGGTCAGAATTTTATACTGCCTACACTCCCTACCAAGCCGAAATGAGCCAGGGGATGCTGCAGGCCATTTTTGAATACCAAAGCCTGATCTGTGAATTAACCGGCATGGACATTGCCAATGCTTCCCTGTACGATGGCGCCACGGCCATGGCGGAAGCCATGCTGCTAGCCTGTCGCGCGACCAATAGAAAAGAGGTTGTTGTTTCTAATGCTGTCCATCCTGAATATCGCAAAGTATTAAAAACCTATGCCTCTGCCGCCGGATTATTAATTAAAGAAGCCCCCTATCCTAAAGGACTTACGACTTACGACTTACGACTTACGACTAGCAGCGCTTGCTTTATTTTGCAGCAGCCCAACTTTTTTGGTTGCATTGAAGAGGTTGCCGGCCTAGCTGAAAAAATTCATGCCGCCGGGGCTCTATTCATTGTCAGTGTGGACCCCATTTCTCTAGGTCTCCTCAAGGCGCCGGGAGAATATGGTGCAGATGTGGTGGTCGGCGAAGGGCAGGCACTGGGAAATCCTCAATCCTTTGGCGGGCCCGGCCTGGGGATTTTTGCCGCCAAAAAAGACTTTTTCCGCCATGTCCCCGGCCGCATTGTGGGGCAGACGGTGGATGCCGACGGCAAAAGAGGGTTTTGCTTGACCATGCAAACGCGCGAACAGCACATCCGCCGCGAAAAGGCCACTTCCAACATCTGCAGCAACGAAGCTTTGGTTGCCCTGGCCGCCACGGTATATTTGTCGGTTATGGGAAAGCAGGGTTTGCGGAAAGTGGCAGAACTCTGTTTGCAAAAAGCCAATTACCTTAAAAAGAAGCTGGGGAATAAGGTTGTGTTTTCTGCTCCGACCTTTAAAGAATTTGTAGTTAAAACAAAAGCGCCGATCGGTTTAAATTTGGAGACCTACTATCCTGAATTAAAAGATTGCCGTTTGATTTGTGTAACTGAACTATGTAAAAAAGCGGAGTTGGACGAATTGGCCCAAAGGATCTCTTAACCCCATCTTATCTTGCCAAAAGGCAGGGCCGCTTCCCCTTATTAAGGGGAAGATAATTCGACACTATCGGCGATATGGTGCTGGGTTTAGCGAAAATGAGTTTGAATGTAAAATTGCTGGATTATGGGAAAAGGGCAAGGGAGGCAATAAAAGGAGAAGAAAGGATTATAAGGGTTTGGTTAACCCTTTTTTGCGTTTTGTAGATAATTTCACTCCTCCCGCCTTTTTTCCCTTTTTTTCTTTTCTTCCTTATGGAGCCGAAATCAGCTTGACAAAATAATTGTATTGTCATACAATTGTATTGGAGGCGTTAAAAATGCAATATGCAGTTACTAATATACGGGTTGAGGCGGGGGCATTGAAGGAATTGAAACATAGGGCCGTTGAAGAGGGAAGAAGGGTGGCAGAGTTGGTGCGGGAAGCGATTCGAGAATATTTGCGCAAAAATGCAGCTAGCACTGCCAGGCGAATCGCAAAAAACGATCCCTTGTTGTCAATAATTGGGATTTGTAAAACTAAGATCAAGGACGGATCTGAAAAGCACGATGAGCAGCTTTATGGCAGCAAAAAAAGATGAAAAGGTTTGTTGACACCGGATTTTTTATTGCCCTTTTAGATCGGGGGGATATCCATTTTGACAAAGCCCGAGAATGTCTACAATCGCAAATTGACGACAAAGCCAAATTAATTACCAGCAATATGGTCCTTTCGGAAACCATTACCTGGCTTCGTTATCACGCTGGCTATAGATATGCGAAAGAATTTGGTGATAAGTTTCGGCATTCCGAGTTAGTCGAAACGCTTTGGGTTGATTCGTATATAGAGAGCGAAGCGTGGAAAATCTTTCTTAAATATTCTGATCATGAGCTTAGTTATGTTGACTGCCTTTCCTTTGCCTGTATGAGAACCCACCAAATCAACAAGGTTTTAACCTTTGATAAGCATTTCCGTCAGGTAGGTTTTGTTGTTTTCCCTCATTAGCTATTACATGGGTTTTTCGTCCGGAATCGCTTCTTCTTCTTTCACCACGCGGGCCAGATCAACCAAGCGGTCGTCGTCGTCGAGACGGACGAGGCGGACGCCTTTGGCATAGCGCCCCTGGGCAGAAATGCCTTTGGCTTCCTGCCGCATCATGGTGCCATTGGCCGTGACAAAAAGGATTTCGTCGTCTTTGTGGATAAACATAAATTTGGAGACCTCATCGTCGTCGCGCAGTTTAATGGCTATGTGCCCCTTCCCTCCCCGGCTCTGGGCGCCAAATTCTTTGATCGGCATGCGCTTGCCAAAGCCATGGGTTGAAACGGCCAATAAATCTTGCCCTTCTTCAACAATATCCATCGAAACCACCCTGTCTTTTTTAGCCAGCCGAATTCCACGCACGCCGGCCGCCGTCCGCCCCATTGGCCGGACTAGTTTTTCGGGGAAGCGTATCATAATGCCGTTGGCGGTCCCCATTATTATTTCCTGTTTGCCGCCGGTCATGCGCACCCAGCGCAATTCATCGTCTTCTTTTAGTTTAATGGCAATAATCCCGGTCCGCCGGATACTTGAGAATTCCTCAAGGGAAACTTTTTTAATGTTCCCGTGAACGGTAGCCATGGCCAGGAAGGAGTTTTTATTAAATTCTTTGACTGAAATGGCGGCCGTAACCGTTTCGCCCATAGAAAGTTCTAGGAAATTGGCAATGGACTGCCCCTTGGCGCTGCGTGCCGCCTCTGGCAGTTCGTAGGCCTTGACCTTGTAAACCTTGCCTTTGTTGGTAAAGAAAAGGACGTGCGATAAGGTTGAGCAGGTAAAGATCTTGTCAATTACATCCTCTTCCCTGGTTGCCATTCCCGCCACGCCGCGCCCTCCCCGCTTTTGCGCGCGGAAGACCGAAACGGGCATGCGCTTTACATAGCCGTCGCGGGTGATGATGACGGCAATTTCCATGTCTTCAACCAATTCTTCCTCTTCAATTTCCTCGGCCTCGCCAATAATTTTTGTCAGCCGGCTTCCGGCAAAGTTTTCTGCGATTTCGCCCAATTCTTTTTTGATAACCCCCAAGATTTTTTTTGCGCTCTCCAAGATTTCTTTTAATTCGGCAATCTTGGCTTTCAGTGCTTTGTGCTCATCCTGCAATTTCTTGGTTTCCAGCTGGGTCAGCTTTTGCAGTTTCATGTCGAGGATGGCTTGCGCTTGGACCTCGGACAGTTTATATTTCTTCATCAATCCGACGCGGGCCTCGTCAACTGATTTTGATTTTTTAATTAACGCCACCACGCCGTCAATGTCCTGCAGGGCAATTAATAATCCTTCCAAGATGTGCGCTTGTTCTTCCGCCTTGCGAAGGTCAAATTTGGTGCGGCGGGTCACCACTTCTTGGCGGTGCTTGACATAGCATTCTAAAATTTGTTTAAGGCCAAGCAGCAAAGGAACCCCGTCAACCAGCGCCACCATATTGATGCCAAAAGTGGTTTGCAGTTCGGTGCGCTTAAATAATTGGTTGATGACTATTTCCGGGTTTGAGTCGCGCTTGATTTCGATATAGATGCGCATACCGTCGCGGTCAGACTCGTCGCGCAGGTCAGAAATTCCTTTGATCTTTTTATCTTTAACTTGCTCGGCAATGTTTTCAATTAAAGTGGCTTTATTAACTTGGTACGGCAGTTCGGTAATAATAATGGCCTGTTTGCCGCCGCGCACTTCTTCAACCTCATGTTTAGCGCGCAAAGTAATAATGCCGCGGCCGGTTTCATAGGCCTGTTTGATGCCGCCCCTCCCGCAAATAAACCCGCCGGTAGGAAAATCAGGGCCTTTGATAATTTTATTTAGGGCCTCGTTCGTTATCTCCGGGTCGTCAATTACCGCCATGGTCCCGGCCACCACTTCTTCCAAATTGTGCGGCGGAATGTTGGTGGCCATGCCGACGGCAATGCCGGAAGATCCGTTGATCAGCAAGTTGGGGATTCGGGCCGGCAGGACCAGAGGCTCCTGCAATGATTCGTCAAAGTTGGGCCCAAAATCAACCGTTTCTTTTTCAATGTCGGCCAGCATTTCGACGGCGTGCTTGTGGAGGCGGACCTCGGTGTTGTGACTGATAAAACCATTAGAAACGAAAGAATGGCAAGGGCTTGCAACTTTTATGGAAAAAACTTGTTTCTTTTTGCCTTCTTTGACGGAAACAATTTTGTCAAAAAGATACTTGTTTGCCCTTAGTGCCTGGTACAATTGCTGGTCTTCGGGAATTAGGATCTGCTGCAATCGTCCCCAATGCTGCTCAATTTTCGGATATCGATCAAGATTATGTTTTATTAACCATTCCCTCTGTCTTTTATAGCGGTTTCCTCGCCGCAGATATTCAGCCAGAAATGGGATAAAATCTGTTTTAGACATAACCCATCCGCTTGCGTTTCGAGAAGCAATTTCTTGCAGTTTGTCTTTTTTCCTTTTTGTGGCAAAATTTACCTGCTCCATAAAAAGGTTAAGGTTCGCATGCCCGCGAATAAACAATTTAAAAGTATTGCGTGTTTTCTGCCATCGATATGAAGAGTCAATCCCAAAACGCAGCAATAAAAGCTGCAAATCCTGCATCAATTTTTTGCTGACAGAAATAAACGTGATTTCAAGTAGCGATAAGCCCTTCGACTTATAAACGCTGCCGTCTCCTTCGGCATATCCTCTTAAAAAAGCCGCCATTGACGCTTTTGTTGAACAAAAAATGATTTCGGGCACCTGCCTGGTCTTTGCACGCCCGCGGAGAAGCCCCAGATTATTTAAAAATTCAATTACCTGCAACGAATGTATTTCCAGAGACGTGTATGGTTTGCGAGTGAATCCCTGCGGCCTTCTGACAAATTCGTGCAACCGGCAATCCGGGAAAACTTTCCCGAAACATTCTTTAAATTGTTCAATAAATTCCTTGTCGTTATTGCAAAAGCCAATCTGTTCTTTCCCAATATTGCCTTCGGCTACCACGGCGCCCAAAACAAAGGCCAGTTCCGGACACATACGTTCCGGCAAAACATGTTCTTGCCGCCGATTTTTGGGCTTAGGGAAAAAGTCTCCCAGCGCGGGCGCTTCGTCGGGAAAAAGCAGTGGGCTCCTACTGATAACTGCAATGTCCCCTTCGGCAATTTCTTTAAGCAGCTTCCACCTAAGCTGCGGCTTGCCTCTTTCCCCTTTTTGCCAGGTAAGGATGGGGTGGTTTAAGCTCCCGCTCAAAGAAAATCCCCTAAAGGTTTCAATCGTTTTGGTCTCGTGCTCTCCTGAGTCAAACCATTCTGTCGCCCGATTAATTTTATTATTCATAGATAGCACGTCGATTGAAACCGGCGAATTATGGGGGATTTTTTCTATTTGCAGCAGCCCATCCGCCGTTACAACCCGCGTGTCGCCGCTCACACAGTAGCGCATTGCTGCCGGAGAATCGCCATCAACGCTGCCAAAGTTGCCTTGCCCGTCGACTAGCGGATAACGCAGTGAAAAATCCTGCGCCATGCGGACCATGGATTCGTAGACCGCCAGATCGCCGTGCGGATGGTATTTCCCAAGGACCTCGCCGACCACCCTGGCCGATTTTTTATATGGCTTCCCGGGCTGCAGCCCGAGCTCGTCCATGGCAAAAAGGATGCGGCGATGCACCGGCTTTAGCCCGTCGCGGACATCGGGAAGCGCTCGGCCAACAATGACGCTCATTGAATAATCGATGTACGACGTCTTCATCTCGTTTTCGAGAGAAGCGTCTATGATGCGCCTTGGGTCATCTTCGGGGATGCTTTTCCCTCTCGTTCTCTTTACTGCTTCCTTTTCTTCCGCCATATTCTCCCTTCACGGGCCTGACGGCCGTCAGGCAGTCCCTCACGGGACTTCTTTTAATTATACATCCAGCCTTTTTACGTATTTTGCATTTTCTTGAATAAACTGACGGCGCGGCTCAACTTCGGACCCCATCAGGATCTTGAAGATTTCATCTGCATCTTCAGCGTCTTCCAATGTGACCCTTAGTAAGGTGCGCGACTCGGGGTTCATAGTGGTTTCCCATAATTGCTCTGGGTTCATTTCCCCAAGGCCTTTATAGCGCTGAACGTGGGACCCTTCCTTTCCCACTTTTTTTAGCGTCTTCTCCAAGTCTTGTTCGTGATAAATATACTCCTGCGCTTTACCTTTTTTCAATAAGTAAAGCGGCGGCTGCGCGATATAAAGGTTGCCGTTGTCAATCAGTCGCCGGGCATAGCGGAAAAAGAAAGTGAGCAGCAATGTCCTGATGTGCGCCCCGTCAACATCGGCGTCGGTCATGATAATGATCTTAAAATAGTTGAGCTTTTTAAAGAATTCTTCGTCGGATATTTCTTCCCCTCCCCCATTGCCCCCCAGCCCCGAAATTACCCCAGGGCCAATGGCAGTAATCATGGTGCGGATTTCCTGGGAAGTTAAAATTTTATCAATGCGGGCTTTCTCGACGTTTAATATTTTCCCGCGCAGGGGAAGGATGGCCTGAAAACGTCGATCGCGGCCTTGTTTGGCGCTGTTATGAACAAAAACTCCGGAAGCCAAGGCAAAGTTATGCGTATTGGGTACTTCTATATCATAAACGTCGATTGTGTCTTCATATTTTTCGATTTTTTTAATTTTATGATTATAATTTTCTACTGCTTCTCGAAGCAGTGCTTCGTTATCATCAAAGAAGCGGGATTTTATCGTATCTAAACTTAATAAATTAGTATTTTTAGGTTTACGTGCTTTTCGTCTTAAATCATATTGCGAAATGTCTCCCTTTTTCTCTAGTGTGTCTTTTAAAAAATAGATGCTCTCGTTTAAATAGGTATTGTTATACGCTTTCTTTCGTTTCGCCCTAAATTCATCTGTCCATTGTCCTTTTGTTTTGCTGCTTCTCCAATCTAGTAAATTTGAATTGTTCCACTGTCTCCTGGCGACCTTAGAGAGCCATTCTTTCCTTTCTGGATGGCTTAGAAAATGCTCTTTCGTTTTTTTTGCTTGTAGCCGCCGATTTTTTTCTTCTGACCAATATTTCTTTTGTTCTTCGTTCAATCTTTTTGCGTTCTCTTGGCGGTATTCTTGATTAAAACCATAAAACTCTTTGTGTTTTTGCCCAATATATTGCTTATCTGTTTCGTCTTCCCACTGCTTTTTGGCCTTTTCCCTTAACATTTCGCCGTATTCTTCTTTGATCTTTTTCGCGATTTTTTTTCGATATTCTGGATCCCTTTTCCTGGCATTACATTTTTCAATTGCTGCCGTAGTGTGAAGCGTATGTTTTATTTGTTCCCGATGAATGGCTAAGTGCTCTTCCGGTATCATCCTGATAATATTATCCGGGTTGTTATTTAATTTATTATAATCTTTATGGTGTTTATGGCAGCCTTGGTCTTTAAGATATGCTCCTTGGGCAAGATTGTATTCATCAGATAATAAATGTGTAAAAACCCACTTATGCGATTTTGGGTTTAAAACCATTTCGTATCCTTTGATCGTTATTCTATGTCTTCTCTCCGAAATTTTCTTCCTTAACGGCATTAGGCTCATTTTGGGGGTTAATTCTGCCGCGCTTATATATGTTCCATTTCGTAAAAGAAACTTATGCTCCGGGGTGCAAACAATTTCTTCATTATTATCCAGAATAATTTTAACCACTTTTGCATTCTTTTTGGTGCAGCGAGGATTGACAATGGCTTCTATGCCTATCGATAAATCATTCTTAATCGAATAACAATAATTTTGCTTTCCTTCGCTTGCTTCTTTTGCTAAATCTATAAAAGACAAATTTCGTCCATCTGTCAAGGCCACTTTTGTGTCTCCTGAAAAACATCCGCCCGCACTATCCCCTTCCACAAGAAATAATTCGCATTTAGCCGCGTTGGTTTCCGAACAATCGGCCAGCTTGCCGGGCAATAATGCTGTGTCTAAAGCTGACTTTTTGCGTTCCAGTTCTTGCGCTTTTCTGGCCGCCGCTCTCACCCTAAATGCCATCAAGGTCCGTTCAATAATGGCTTTGGCAACCGCCGGATTTTTATCTAAATAGGCGTTTAAATTATCGAGAACAAAGGAGTCAACCAGCCCTTTAATTTCGCTGTTGCCTAATTTGGTTTTTGTCTGCCCTTCGAATTGGGGATTAGGGATGCGCAAATTAATTACGGTGGTCAGCCCTTCCCTCACGTCTTCTCCGGAGAAGGATTCCTCTTCCTTGGCTAAATTGTTTTTCCGCGCGTAGCCATTGATCGATTTGGTCAGCGCCGATTTGAAGCCAACTTCGTGCGTCCCGCCTTCTTTGGTCTTGATACAATTGACAAATGAAAAAATGTTCTCGTCATAATAATCTTTGCAGTGCTGCATCGCTACTTCGATAAAAACATTGTCTTTTTGCGAGGAAAAGGAGATGGGAGGGACATAAAGGTGCTCTTTTTTTTCGTTGAGGTGCTCAACGAAGGAGACGACCCCTCCCTCGTATTGGAAAACTTCTTCCTGCGAGCTTTTCTCTTTTTCTCTCTCGTCAATTAAAGTGATTTTTACGCCTTTGTTGAGGAAGGCCAATTCGCGCAGGCGGTGCGCGACAATTTTCCGCTCAAAGACTGTTTCCGTTAAAATTTCCGGGTCGGGTTTAAAAGCCACTACTGTCCCGGTGATTTCTTTCCCTTTGAGGGCTGTGATTTTTTCTTTCCCTGGCTTGCCGCGTTCAAAGCGCTGGGTATAAACTTTGCCGTCGCGGGTGATTGTAACTTCCATCCACTCTGACAGCGCATTGACGCAGGAAACCCCTACCCCATGCAGACCACCGGATACTTTATAAGCCGAGTCGCCAAACTTTCCTCCGGCATGCAGCGTAGTTAAAACCACTTCTGCGGCCGGCCGTTTGGTTTCTTTGTGGATGTCAAAGGGAATCCCGCGCCCGTTGTCTTCAACTGTAATTTTTTCGCCCTTATGGATGGTTACTTTTATATTATCGCAATAACCGGCGAGGGCTTCGTCAATAGAATTGTCAACCACTTCGTAGATAAGATGGTGCAGGCCCGCCTTGCCGGTGGAGCCGATGTACATGGCGGGGCGCTTGCGCACGGCTTCAATGCCGCCCAATATTTTTATTTTTGACGCATCATAAACCGCGCTGGCTGCTTTTTCCTCTTTCGCCATTTTCTTTACCCCCCGCACCTAAATCGAATGTCTTTAATGATTTGACTGCCCGCGACAAGGTTAAGCTTGCCCATCAATTCGTCTTTTAAAAAAGACAGCTCCTGCGCCCAGACCGGAGATGAGGTTGACACAAAAAGCATCCCGTGGCTGATCTTAACCGCTTCGGTATGACTGCCGATCTTCTCCCCGACCACTTCCTTCCAGGCCGAAAGGATTTTGCATAACTTTATGGTCCTTCCGACGCCGCTTTCCTGTTCTTTTAGTATTTCAGAAAGCTTCCACGTCATTACGCCGCTTCCTGGGTCCTTATCGGCATGACAATGTATAAATAATTCTCATCTCCCGCCGGCCGGATTAGCCCCGGCCCCAGCGCATCGGTAAATTCTACTTCCACTTTGCCGCTCTCAATGACCTTCAGGACATCGGTTACCAGCCGGATATTAAAAGCGATTTGAAAATTTTCTTTCCCTTTGACTTCGGCTTCCAGCTTTTCATTGATGCTCCCCACATCCGGCGTGCTGGCCAGCAAATGCAGGTTTTTATTTTTAAATTCAAACTTCACCACATTGGCCGCCCCGGAGGCAATTACCGCCGCTCTTTCGGCCGATTCAAGGAGGCCCCGGGTATTTATGATTAATTTCGTGCTGGTTTTCTTGGGCAGTACTTGTTTATAGTCGGGAAATTGCCCTTGGATAAGCCGGGAAACCAAATAGACATCGTCGTATTTAATGGAAATTTGGTCTTCGGCCAGGCTGATTTTTACTTCGCCCTTCCCTTCGCCGCTTCCCAGGATCTTTAAAATTTCCTGCAGGGCCTTTGCCGGCACAATAACGTTGAACGGCTTTTCGCTTTCGACGGATATTTTTTCTCCGCTTTTGGCCAGCCGATAGCCATCGGTAGAGATCAGGCGGATATTTGAGCTGTCGCCTGCCATCCCGCTTTTTCCAATGTCCAATAGCGCGCCGTTTAAAACATATTTATCTTCGCTGGTCGAGGTGGAAAAAATGGTTTGCTTAATCATTTTAACCAGCGAATCTGGTTCTATGCTGATGGTGCGGCCGTCTTTTACTTTGGCCAGCGCCGGGAATTCGTCAGGCGGCAAAGTATTGACGCTAAAATGTGATTCGCCGTAACTAATTTGGAGGGCGCCTTTCTCGGTTAATTTGAAATTAATTTCTTCGTCGGGCAGTTTTGCTACTAGGCTTGCTAATGTTTTCGCCCCGATAAGAATGGCTCCGCCTTTGACTACCGCGGCTTTTATCCCAATTTCAATCCCAATTTCCAAATTGTTGGCTGATATCTTTAGCCCGCCCTTCCCGGCTTCAAAAAGAATGTTCCCGATGATTGGCAAAGTACTGCGCGTGGTTACAATTCGCTCGGTCAGTGCCATCCCGCTTTGCAGATCTTTTTTCTGGCATGAAAATTCCATAAGTTTTCCTCCTAAACAGTTTCCTTTTTCTCTGGCTTATGTTGGTATTATAGTATAAATTGGCGGATTTTAAAATGGTTAATATCTGACAGGCGAAACGTTTAGCCGCCTACTGGGTTTTAACAAAAATCAGCGGGGCGACTTTTCTATTTATCCACTACCCCCTATTATTATGTATTATAAACTAGTAGTAGTAGAATAGCTGTGGATATGTTGAAAAGTTAATAATTTAGATTAGGAAAAGAAAAAAATATCCGATCAGTAATCAACAGATTAATAGAACAATGTGGATAAATTAGTTATCAGTCATTAATCCACAAGCTAATGTGCATAACTTACAAGCTTGGTGTTAATCTTTTTGACTGCTTCCTGGATGGCGGGATCGGATTTGAGGGCTGATTTCATTTTCTCGCAAGCATGCATGACGGTTGTATGATCTCTCCCTCCAAAACCATCGCCAATCTTAGGAAGAGAAAGGCCGGTTAGTTCCCGGGCTAGATACATAGCCAGTTGACGCGCTTCCGCAATTTCTTTGGTGCGGATTTTGGCCGACATGTCGTCTATCCTAATACTGTAATAATCAGCCGTGGCTTTTTTGATCGAATCGATAGAAATTCCCGTTCCGTTTTTCTTGGGAGAAAATAAATCCTTTAGGACAAAATCGACCAAAGCCGTAGTGATCTCAACGTTGCTAAGGGAAGCATAGGCCATAACGCGAATCAATGCCCCTTCCAGTTCACGGATATTCGATTCAATCCGGCTGGCAATATGAGCAAGAAGATCATCTGAAACAATCAACTCGCTAATCTCCGCCTTTTTTTTCAGAATGGCAATTCTAGTCTCAAAATCGGGCGATTGGATGTCCGCAGTGAGCCCCCATTCAAAACGAGAACGCAGGCGTTCTTCTAAAGTAGGGATTTCTTTCGGCGGACGATCCGAGCTCAAGACAATTTGCTTGCCGGCCTCATAAAGCGTGTTAAAAGTATGGAAAAATTCTTCCTGGGTCCTTTCTTTCCCCGCTAAAAATTGGATATCATCGACCATTAATACATCAATATTACGATACTTGTTCCGGAAGCTAATGGCCTTATCATCACGGATGGAGTTAATTAATTCATTGGTAAAGGTTTCACTGGTAATATATAAAACTTTAGCCCGATGTTTATGCAAAGCAACATGATTGCCAATGGCTTGCATCAAATGGGTTTTGCCCAGCCCCACCCCGCCATAGAGAAATAATGGATTGTAGGCCTTGGCCGGGGCCTCTGCCACGGCTAGGGAGGCGGCATGGGCAAAACGGTTCCCCTGCCCTACCACAAAAGTTTCAAATATATAACGGGGATTAAGAAGAGTTGGATTGCTGGAGGTTGCCTTTTCTAATTTTACGAACTGCTTCCCCCCCAGAATATCAATATTGGGAGTGTTGAACAAATCCGGCGGGCCAAGGACGAAAATAACTTTTTGGATCTCAGGAGAAAGGGACTTAATTTCTTGTTCTAACAGGGTTAAACAATGTTGGGAAAGCCAGTCCTTTACGAGGACATTGGGGACGGCGATTTCAAATAGGCCGTCTTGCAGGGAAAATGGCTTGGTGGAAGAAAGGAGCGTTTCAAAGACGGGCCGATTAACGCTTTTTTCCAGCGCCGGCATAACCTTGTTCCACAAAAGATTGAGATCAACACTTGCAATCATAAATAATTAATTATCCACAGGGCTCAAATCTGCCAAAAGGCAAAATCAACGAGCATATTTTACAATAAATAACGAAAATATTCAACTTATCCACAGATTATCCACAGGTTGTAAATCGGTGGATAAGCATAAAATAACAAACTCCAAGCATCAAAGAACAAATCCCGAATTCCAAACAAGTCTTTAGTCGCTCTCACCCGCTAGTGCGTAAAACTCCCCCCTCTCCCAGGGGGCGAGGGTGATTGTAGTTTTGATTATAGTATGTTGACTCTAATTTGTAAAGCATGTTATAATAAAAAACGGGAGAGAAAAAATGGTAAAAAGAACCTTTCAGCCCCACAAAAGAAGCCGAAAATCGACGCACGGCTATCTTGTGAAGAAAAAAACCGTCGGAGGACGTCGGGTATTAAAAAAGCGATTGAAAAAAGGCCGGAAAAGACTTGCTCCGTAAAGAAGAGAGATTAGCAAAGCAAAAAGACATCCAACTAGTTATTCGCCAGCAGCAACTCAAATTTTGCTCTCCCTTTTTTAATCTTATCGCGCGGGAAAACGGATTAAGCAATTCTAGAATTGCCATCGCCGTTAGCAAAAAAGTTGGCAAGGCAGTCGCGCGTAATCGGTTGCGAAGAAGATTGAGGGCAATATATAAGAATAAGATAAAAAACCAAATTCATGCCCCTGTGGATATCATGGTTTATCCAAAAAACGAAGCACTAAACGCCGACAATGAAACGATTGAAAATTGGCTAAAAAAAGGATTAAGAATCAAGCGATGAAAACAATCGCCCATTATTTCCTGTTATTATACCAAAAAATTAGCCCCTACCCTATGCGCTGCCGCTTTTATCCTAGCTGTTCGCAGTACGCAGATGAAGCAATTTTACGCTACGGCTGCATAAAAGGCGGAATTTTGGCGTTAAAACGCCTAATTAGATGCAACCAATGGTTTCCGGGGGGATACGATCCAGTAAGCTAAAAATCAATATTTGGCGTTATTATAGGGAAAACGGATGT
Source organism: Candidatus Margulisiibacteriota bacterium (assembly GCA_030018645.1). Taxonomy (GTDB): domain Bacteria; phylum Margulisbacteria; class WOR-1; order O2-12-FULL-45-9; family O2-12-FULL-45-9; genus JASEHX01. The sequence goes on from JASEHX010000020.1 coordinate 14,101, forward strand.
TTCACATGAAACAATTTAGATTAAACAAGGAGCTATGATGGAATACCTAACCAACACAATGCTGGAGATTTTAAAGTTTTTCTATGCAATTGGCGGGCATAATTACGGGCTGGCGATAATTTGGTTAACAATCGCTGTCAACCTGGCTCTTTATCCGCTGACGCTTACCTCGGTTAAGCAAATGTCCGCCATGCAAAAGATTCAACCGCGCTTAAAGGAGCTTCAAAAGAAGCATAAAGACGAGCCGCAAAAGCTACAAAAGGAAATGATGGATTTATACAAGGGAGAAGGAGTCAATCCTTTAGGGGGCTGTTTGCCGATGTTGCTTAAAATTCCCTTCTTTTTGGCCTTATTTTTCGCATTACAAGGCAAGGAAATGGTTGCTTTGCTGGCAAGCGCCACGGACGGGACGTCCTTCCTCTGGATTCACAATCTTGCCAAGCCCGATCCGTTGTGGATTTTGCCCGTATTAATAGGAATTTCTACCTGGTACATGCAAAAAACCATGCCGTCAATGGGCGAACACGCGCAACTAATGAATTGGTTTATGCCGGTATTTATTGTGTTAATTAGTTATGCTTTTCCGGCGGGAGTCCAACTTTACTGGGTTATTTCTAACGTAATGGGTGGGGTACAGCAATCGTATATCATGTCAAGGCCAAACAGAGGGGAAAATAAAATCGTTAAAAAAGCGGGGGAGGAAGAATAACATGAAAAAGATAACAATGAAAGGGAAAACCGTTGACGAAGCGGTCGAGGCGGCACTTGGAGTACTTGGAGGGACAAAGGAAAACGCAAAAATAGTAGTGATAAATGAAGGGAAAAAGGGCATGCTGGGGGTTTTGGGAGGAGAGGAGGCAGAAGTAGAGGTTACCGTTAAAACGAATACGCTGGATGATGGCAAGGAAATATTACAAGAAATACTGGATAAAATGGGGCTAATGACGGCGGTTGATGCTACCAGCGGAGAAGAAGGGCAAATTGAGTTAAATATTAAAGGCGAGGACCTTGGCCGGGTAATTGGGAAGGACGGGGCGGCCTTAAAATCGCTAGAAATAATAGTTTCGGCAATCCTGGGGAGATTATATGGGCAAGGGGTAAGGGTGGGGGTTGACGCGGGAGAGTACAAAAGTCGTAGAATTGGCGCACTAAAGAGATTG
>JASEHX010000131.1 GCA_030018645.1 Candidatus Margulisiibacteriota bacterium
AAATTATTATAATGCTGTTCGGCTAAAATGGTTGTCGGCACCAAAACCGCCGTCTGTTTCCCGGCGGCGGCGGCTTTGGCGGCCGCCCGGATGGCTACTTCGGTTTTGCCGTAGCCCACGTCTCCGCAGATCAGCCGATCCATCGGCCGGCCGCTTTCCATATCATTTTTGGTTTCGGCAATCGCCCTTTTTTGGTCAGTGGTTTCTTCAAATGGGAACGTGCCTTCCAGCTCTGCCTGCCAGATGTCGTCGGGAGGAAAAGCAAAGCCAGCGTATCTTTGGCGGGCAGCGTAAATTTCCAGCAAGTCCTTGGTCATGTCTTTCAGGGCTTTTTTGACTTTCCCCTTGGTTAATTCCCAGCGCCGCGATCCCAAGCGGCTAAGTTGGGGAGAAAAATCTCCACCGCCGGCATACTTTTCCACCATCCCCGCCTGGCTGGGAGGGACATAGACTTTGTCTTCTCCGGCAAATTCAATAGTAATGTAATCAAGCTTTATTCCTTCTTCTATTTCCAAACTTTCCATCCCGCGAAAGATGCCAATCCCGTAATTTTCATGCACTACAAAATCGCCCGGCTTGAGGTCGGCTAAAAGCTCGCTGGCAACTCCTTCATTAACGGCTGGACGTTCGGCTTGGAAATAGTGTTTTTCGCCGAATAATTCTTTATCGGATAAAACCAGGCGTTCATTGAAAATAAATCCCGCCCTTAATGGACCTTTTATAATGGGCAGTTCTATTTCTTCCCGCAAACGGGCGGCATGCTGGCTGATAATAATGGTATTCTTGGGAATGGCCTCAAAACGATTGATGTACGATTCCGGCCGGGCTAAAGAAGCCGTTTCGCCCGGCCGGGCGAAGCTTGAAAATTCAACAACGGCATAAGCTTTTGCTTCCTGTTTGATATTGGCATGATCAAGATATTGATAATTGGAAGCAATGGCCGTTTTTTCTTCCAAATGCCCTTGGACCGCCTTGCTTATTTCCAGTTCTTCATCAAAGATAACCAGGGTGCCGTGAGGAAGATGCTCAAACAGCGGCGCTTCAAAGTCCTCATGGGCCGGCAGGATATCAATTTCTGCAATCTTTTCAATTGACCGCTGGGTAAAGGCATTGAAAGTACGGATGGATTCAATTTCATCGCCGCTAAATTCCAGCCGGACCGGATGTTCCAGGTTTAATGGAAAAATGTCAATTATGCCGCCTCTCACCGCAAACTCTCCCCTTTCCCCCACAATATCAAAACGTTTGTAGCCGAATCCAACTAATTCTTCAATTAGCTGGTCTCTTCTGATCTTCTGATCTTCTGATAATCTGATACCCTCCAGCCCTCGGCTGGTCCTCCACATCACCGCTTTAACCGGAGCAACTGCAATTAACTGCTCATTCTTTCTCCAGCGATGCAAGATTGCCAGACGCTCGCCGATAATTTCTTTACTGGGCGCTATTTCTTCGCCGGGAACAATATCGGGCGCCGGGAAAAAGACGGTATTTTTGCCCGACAAAAGCTCAATTTCTATTTTCAAAGCGGCGGCCTTTTCGCTGGAAGAGGTGATAATTAATAGGTTGGGAAAATCCTTAGTTAATGCGGCAATAAAAGCCGAAATGGCTGATCCTACCATGCCGCCAAACGCAGATTGATGGTTGTTTTGCAGTTCAGCCAACTTTTCTTGAAAATAAGACGTTTCTTTTATTTGATCAATCAAGCGGTCAACGGCCATGAAGCTAATTTTAGCATAATTATGCTATCAAAACCCTCGGGAAAGTACCTTGTAACTTATTAGAAAATCTATCTTATCGCCCTCTCCTGCAACAAAGTTTGCAGTCTATTGACAGCTTTGGTGGCATAGTGTATATTTTATACACATGGTGTATAGCTTATACACATTAAAACAAGAAGGAGGGCAGGCATGTATTTTGACCCCAAAACCAAGGAAAACATAAAGGATTTTTTTAATTTTGAACTGCTCCGGGAAGAACTGAAAAATGCCCTGGAAGACAAGCTTATTCCCCTGATTGCCGTCCATGGGATTAGAAGGACAGGGAAAACCAGCCTTATCCGCGTGGTACTTAACGCCTGCAAAAAGAAATATGTCTGGATTGACAGCCGAGACATCTCCTTGCGAGAAGATTTTTACCGCAAATTATCTGATGAAACTAAAAAACTACGTAAATTTAAAATCTCAAGGATATCAATTAAAGGAATAGAGCTCGATATTAATTCCAATAAAGACATGGATTATTTAAATAAGCACAAAACCATTTTAGTCATTGATGAAGCCCAACTTTTAAAACGCTTTCATCTTGACCAAACCATTGCTTATATTTATGACAATTTCCATAATATTAAAATTGTCCTTTCCGGGTCCGATACTGGGATGCTGATGGGCTTCTTGGGAAAAAATAATGCCAAAGCTCCCCTTTATGGTCGTGCAATATATGAATTAAAAACCTACCGCCTGAATGCAGAAGACGGCCGCAAATTCCTACTAGAAGGATCAAAACAGTTAGGAAAACAATTCACTCCGGAGGAAATCAAAGAAACTATTGAGAATATAGATGGCATAATTGGTTGGCTTACCAAATATGGCTGGCATAGGCATAAATTAATTCATAAAGAAGCATTAAGAAAAACGATTGAAGAAGGACAAGCTGTTGTTAAAGAAGAATTTATTCAATTTGCCGCTCGTGCTGAATCACGGTACCATATGATCGCAAAAGTTATTAAATATGGCGCCCGTTGGGAAGAAATCATTAAAAAAACCAATATTTCTAATAAACAGCTTTATCAGATGCTAAAAAGGATGATGGATCACGGTTTTGCCGAAAAAAAAAACCACTTTTATCAACTAACCGATCCTCTGCTAGCCGCTGCAATACATTAAAACGGAAATGCCTTCGCCCTCTTCCTGTCTTCCGCGTTGGGACACCCAAATCGTGCGGAAGTCAGGAGGCCTCAAAATAGACTCTTAGC
>JASEHX010000021.1 GCA_030018645.1 Candidatus Margulisiibacteriota bacterium
AACAGCTTCAATTACCAATTGACCTATAAACTTAGCCCAATTTGGTCTATAATGTACTATCGCGAGCCGATTACTTGGCAGGAGCTGACCAGCGGCTATGCCAAATTAACGCTCAAAGCCGGCCTTTCGCTGCGATGATGACTGGGAAAATTATGAAAAAAAAGACGAGCATCGGTTTGTTATTATTGCTCTATGTATTGATCTTATCTGCTTGCGCGCCCAACGTGCAAAAGGCGGCTAAATTAGATCAATCCGTTTCCATCAAACCCTCAAAAGAAACAATGGCTGTACCATTGCATGAAGCGGCGCCTTCATACGAAACAGTGCTTGTGAATAGCGGCCAAACAGTCGAAGCCCCGGATAAAAGCATTGCGGTTTCTTCCAATATTACCGCTATTGAAGTGCTCGGGAATAAGCTTGTTCCTTTAAAAGATATCGAAGATGTGGTTTTTAGCCGCGCTGGCGAAAAATTGCTGGAAGAAAAAATCAATAACGACCTCAAAGCCATATACTCCATGGGCTTTTTTTCTGACACTTCAGTTTCGTTTGAGTCCCAAAGGAACGGCACCAAAGTGGTCATCAATGTAGTAGAGAACCCGGTAATTAACGCTATTTCGCTGGAAGGCAGCACGGTCTTTCCGGCCGCAGCTATCCTTGGGTCGATGGAAACCAAAAGCGGCCAAATATTAAACTACAACACTCTGCGCGATGATATTGAAAAAATCACCGCTTTATATAAAAGCAATGGATATATCTTGGCCCGGGTGGCTGACGTGCAAACTGATGAGAAGACCAGCGTCCTCTCCATTAAAATTATCGAAGGGGTCATTGAAGCCATTACTTTAAGCGGCAATGAACAGACACAGGACTATGTAGTCATGCGCGAATTGAATACCAAAACCGGCAAACCGCTCAACGAAAACACCCTCAAAAAAGACCTGCGGCGGGTTTTTAACCTGGGTTTTTTCTCTGAAGTAAACCCGGTCTTTGAACCGGGCACAACCGCTGACAAAATGATTTTGCAGCTCAACATCAAAGAAAGCCGCACCAGCACCGTAAACTTTGGCGGCGGCTACGGGGAGCGGGAAGGATGGTTTGGGTTTGCCGACCTGTCGGTCAATAATTTACTGGGCACCGCCCAGGGGCTTTTACTGCGGGGCCAAGTTGGACAGGAACTTTCTACCTACCAATTCAGGTACACTAACCCCTGGTTCCTGCCTGACCGTTTGGGCGACCGATCTTTTTTCACCGCCCGCCGCTGGCTGACGGTCGGCCGCGATATATATTTGACCGAGCAGGACGCTGTTTATAACGGTTTTGACCTCTCGTTAGGGAAAACGATCTCTGACTATGTCAGCCTTACTTGGTCACTGGGCAGTGAGCTGGTTTCCCCTTACAGCACTTCCACTTTTGAGGCCTACCAGTCCGATACGATTGGCTTAACTTTGGCTTGGGATACCCGTGATTTTTGGCTCAATCCCAAAAAAGGCCAATATTATACTTTCCAGATCAAACAAGGTTGGAAATACACCACCAGCTGCGCCGACTTTTTCAAGATCGGCGGCGATGTTAACCATTATTTCTTACTCCGCGAAAATCAGGTTTTTGCTTTCCATGTCGGCGCCGGAATGGGTTTTGGCGCCATTCCCATTGGTGAAGAATACTACGCCGGCGGCGCCAATAGCGTCCGCGGCCACAATCCGGCTGAAGATAAAAGGGGACCGCGCAAGCTGATTACCAACTTTGAGTACCGCATGGACTTTTCTGACATGTTCCAGGGGGTTGTCTTCTATGACTGGGGTGATGCTTGGGATTCCGGCGCCCCCGATCCGGCTAATTTTATCGCTGGTTACGGCCCGGGCGTGCGCGTCAATACTCCCCTTGGTCCAATTCGCCTCGATTACGGCCTCCCGGCCGCCGGCGGCGCAGGCGTCCTGCATTTTTCGATTGGGCAAGCTTTCTAGCGTGTTTGCGCTTTACCTTAAAGAACTTATTGAGTGGAATAAAAAGTTTAACCTTACTGCAATAACCGATCCGGAAGAAATAAAAGTAAAACATTTTGAAGATTCTCTTACTATTTTACAATCAATTCCTCTCTCCAACCAATCGGTTATCGACATTGGGGCAGGAGCCGGATTTCCAGGGATCCCGTTAAAAATTAAGTGTCCAGGAATAAAACTAACCCTAGTAGAAGCCACTAAAAAGAAATTTGAATTCCTAAAACATCTTATCTCTATCTTAAAATTGGACAATACCGAAGCAATATGGGGAAGAGCTGAAGAGTTAAATCAAGACTTTAGATATTATGGCAAATATGATTTGGCTGTAGCACGCGCCGTCGCCAAACTGAACAAATTGGTTGAATATGCTTTACCCTTTCTAAAAACCAATGGCTTGTTTATCGCCCAAAAAGGCCCCAATATTGATGAAGAAATTAAACTGGCAGGTAAAGCCCTAAAAAAATTCGGCGGAAAGATACAAGAAGTTAAACGCCTTCAGCTTTCCAATGGGGATAAGCGAACCCTGGTGGTCATTAGTAAGCTATAATACAGCATGCAAAACCATCTATTTAAATTCTTTCTCGGTCTAATCTTTGTATTCGTCGTCATCCTCATCTCTTCTTTCAGCTTCCAAAATATTTTTGAAGAAATTATCCCAAAACAAAAGGTTAGATCTGATAAAGGCATATATATTACAGCCAATGTCGCCCAGGCCAGCCGTCTGTTTGATAATATCAAAGCGCAGGCAAAGGCGGCAGGAATAAATACGCTGGTCATTGACGGAAAAAGCGCAATTGAAAAACCTCTTCTGGCGCTCATCAAAGAAAAAAAACTAACTTCGTCGACAAAACTCCATCCCAATCCTTGGCTGACAAAATTATCCAATGCCCTGCACCAAGAAGGATTTATCGTTACGGTGCGCCTGGTGGTCTTTAAAGACGACCATTTGGCCATTGCCCGGCCCGACTTGGCAGTGCATTTGTCTGGCGGAGGAATTTACCGCGACCGCAAAGGCGGCAAATGGGCGGATCCTTATTCCGACGAAGTGCGCCTTTACAATGCCATAATTGCCGAAATTGCCGCCCTCTCCGGGGTTGACGAGGTCCAATTTGACTATATCCGCTTCCCGGCCGAAGCCGATGCGCACAATGCCCAGTATCCCGCCCTTAAGAAAGATGTATCGCGAGTAGATATCATCTGCACCTTTTTAGAAGAAGCGCGCCGGCGGACACAGAAGTATAATGTATCGCTAGCTGTGGATATTTTTGGGGTCACGGCCTGGCAAAGCCAGAATGACATAAATAGCTTAGGTCAGGATCTAAAACGTATGGCAAAGTATATTGACGTAATCTCGCCGATGCTTTATCCCTCGCACTTTCACAATGGTTATGACGGTTTCGCTAATCCCGGTTCAGAACCCTATTACTTTATTTATGCCGGGACGGCGAAAACGAAAGAGATCTTATCCGGCGAAGCAGTTGCAATAATCCCTTGGGTTCAAGGTTTTAATTTACGTTCACCAAACTTCGGCACTGGTTACATTTCTGAACAAATTAAAGCCGCCCAAGACGCCGGCGCGACCGGATTTTTAATCTGGAATGCCAGGAATGATTACTCGGTCCCTTTTCGCGCGCTTAAAAAATAATGCCAAACTGACGTCGGTAATTTATTGCAATCGTGGTTATCTTTATCACCCATTATGTCGGCGACTGGATTGGCTTTTGTTTTCAAGCACTAAGAACTCATGAAAAAGTTTTTAACTTTTCTTTGTGCCGCCAAAGGCGCCGCGGGTATCATTGAAAAAGAATACGGCAAGTCCCCGCGACCATAAAGAAAATCCTTAAGCTAAAATAGAAAAAATATGCTAGAATTTCGGCATGCAGATCATCGGCGCAGAAGCACTGCTTGAAAGCTTAAAAAAAGAAGGGGTAGATGTCCTTTTTGGCTATCCCGGCGGGGCCGTCCTGCCCATTTATGACGCCCTCTATAAAGAAAAAGGTCTGCGCCATATCTTGACCCGCCACGAGCAGGGCGCCGCCCATGCAGCCGACGGGTATGCTCGAGCCACCGGCAGGGTGGGCGTCTGCTTGGCCACTTCGGGCCCGGGAGCTACCAATTTAACCACTGGCATTGCCACGGCTTACATGGATTCAATTCCTATGGTCGCTATAACCGGGCAGGTTGCCACTCCGCTTATTGGCCGTGATTCTTTCCAGGAAGCTGACATTACGGGAATCACACAGCCCATTACCAAGCACAATTATCTGGTAAAAGAGGCATCAGATATTCCTCGAGTAGTTAAAGAATCCTTTCACATCGCCCGCACGGGCCGGCCGGGACCGGTCGTTATCGATATTGCTAAAGATGCCCAAGCCAATAAGATAGAATTTAAGTATCCGGACAAGATCAATCTCCCGGGTTATCGGCCGATCACACAAGGTCATTCGCGGCAAATCAAAGCCGCCGCCAAAATGATCTCTATTGCCCAAAAACCGGTTATTTATGCCGGCGGCGGAGTTATTACTTCCGGCGCCGCTAAAGAACTAAAAGAATTAGCGGAAAAATGCGGCATTCCGGTAACTACCACCCTGATGGGGCTGGGCGGGTTTCCTGACAGTCATCCGCTTGCTTTGCACATGCTGGGGATGCACGGGACGGCTTATGCCAATTACGCCACACAAGAATGCGATTTGTTAATTGCCATTGGCGCCCGCTTTGACGACCGCGTAACCGGCCATCTGCCCACTTTTGCCCCGCATGCCAAGCATATCCACATTGACATCGACCCGGCGGAAATCGGCAAAAATATCTGCGTCGACGTGCCCATTGTAGGAGATGCCAAATTGGTCATAAAAGATTTACTGGCGCGCATCAGCATCAACAAAGCCAAGCATGCCGCTTGGCTGGAGCAAATCAAAGAATGGAAGCAAAAATTCCCGTTGGCTTATAAAAAAGATAAAGTTCTGCGCCCGCAGTATGTGGTTGAGATGATTTACGCTGTAACTGACGGCGATGCTATCATCTGCACCGAAGTGGGCCAAAACCAGATGTGGGCGGCGCAATACTGCAAAGTCAACAAGCCCCGCAAATGGATTTCTTCCGGCGGACTTGGCACTATGGGGTTTGGGTTCCCCGCCGCCATCGGTGCGCAAGTTGGCAAACCGGATGCCGTAGTGTTCGATATTGCCGGCGACGGCAGTATCCAAATGAATATCCAGGAAATGGCCACCGCCGTCAATAATAAACTGCCGATTAAGATTGCCGTGCTGGATAACGGTTATCTTGGCATGGTGCGGCAGTGGCAGGAAATGCTTTACGGCAAAAGATATTCGCATACCAACATTGACAACAATCCGGACCTGGTAAAAATAGCCGAGGCCTTTGGCGCCGCCGCTATCCGGGTCAAAAAAACAGAGGACGTAAAGAAAGCTTTATTGGAATCTTTGAAAATAAAAGACCGGCCGGTTTTGCTGGACTTTATCGTTTGCCGGGAGGAAAATGTATTCCCTTTTGTCCCGCCAGGGCAAGCCATCAACGAAATGTTGATCGATTAGTCGAAAATTAGAGATTAGAGATGAAGCATACTATATCTGTTATCGTAGAGAATAAACCAGGAGTCCTGCACCGCGTGGCAGGGCTATTTAGCCGGCGCGGGTTTAATATTGAAAGTTTGGCCGTCGGTGAAACACAAGACCCTGCCATTTCCCGCATGACTATTGTGGCCGAGGGCGACGAGCAAACGTTGGAGCAAATTATCAAACAGCTCTATAAGCAAATTGATACTTTGCGGATTTTTGATTTATCGCCCGAGCAAGCCGTAGAACGCGAACTGGCTTTAATCAAAATTGCGGCCAGCGAAAAAACGCGCAGTGAAATCACCCAAATTGTTGATATTTTCAAGGCGCGGATTGTGGACGTGGCACAGGATTCCATTATCATCGAAATTTCCTCGGAAAAAGAGAAAATAAACGACTTGCAGAAAATGCTGGAAAAATTCGGCATCCTGGAATTGGTGCGGACCGGAAAAATCGCCCTCCAGCGCAGCTCCTTGACTTGCCAATCCAGCCTGTCTGTGCTAAAATTTTAAGCGGGATTGACCGCTCCGAAGTCGCGGGGAAAGGGACAATAAATTTGACGCTCGCCAATAAAGTTACTTTTTTAAGGCTTGCCCTCATCCCTCTTAACCTGATCCTTTTGCTTTTTGGGTTAAATGGCTTAGCCGCCCTTTTATTCCTTTTCCTTTCCTTATCGGACGTGGTTGACGGCTACATTGCCCGCAAGTACAACCAAGTTTCCGAACTTGGCAAGTTAATTGATCCCTTGGCGGACAAGATCCTTGTTATAACGGTTTTGATTGCCTTAGTCGAACAGGGCCTGGCGAGCTCGGCGCCGGTCATGCTGCTCGCGGCGCGCGAATTTATTGTTTTCGGCGTCCGGGTCATGGCGGCAAAAGCGGGAACTATCCTTCCGGCCATTCCGTCGGCAAAATGGAAGACAGCTTTGCAGTTAACAGCTGTCTTAATGCTCATGTTTGATCTTCCTTTTGCTAATTTGGCCCTTTGGGTAGCGGTCCTGCTGGCGCTCTTTTCAGGCGGAGAATATTTATGGCAGAACCGGACACTGCTGCAGTCGAAATAAATCCTCACGCCAAAGATGCCGGTGTGGAGATAAAGTTAGAGGATTTTTTTACCAAAGTCCTCTCCACTATCGGTAAAGTTACCGATAAGCAGGTGGCTGAACTATTAAAGAAAAGCAATCAAACTATTGCTGTTGCCGAGTCGCTGACTGGCGGATTAATTTCGGCCCATCTTTCCGCCTTGCCCGGCAGTTCGGAATATTTTATCGGCAGTATTGTTTGCTACCATACGCGCATCAAAGTTACCGAGGTGGGCGTTCCCGCCGCCAGCATTAACCAGCATGGCGCCGCCAGCAAAGAAACCGCCCTGGCTATGGCCGAAGGCATCCGCAGGAAATTTAAGACCGATATTGGCCTTTCTGCCACCGGCTCGGCCGGGCCGCTAGCTCAAGCCCCCGCACCGCCGGGAAGAGTGTTTGTCGCCTTGGCTTCCAGTACCGGGGCGGAGTGGAAAGAGTTTAATTTGCAGGGAACCAGGACGGAAATTCGGGAAAAATCGGCCCAAGCCGCGCTGGGACTGCTTTGGCTGCACTTGGGCGGGTCGGAAATATTATAGGAGGTAAAGAAAATGAGTGAAAAAATTAGTGAAAGTAAGAGTGAAAGCAAGAATGAAAATAAGAATAAGGCCTTGAATCTGGCGATCGCCCAAATTGAGAAAAATTTTGGCAAGGGTTCGATCATGAAGCTGGGGGAAACTTCAAAATTAAATGTAGAAGTTATCCCTTCGGGTTCCCTGTCCCTGGATATGGCTTTGGGGGTAGGCGGATTTCCCCGCGGCCGGGTAGTTGAAATATATGGCCCTGAAGGCGGGGGGAAAACCACGGTTTCCCTGCATGCCATTGCCGAATGCCAAAAAAGAGGGGGGATCGCGGCTTTTATTGACGCCGAGCATGCGCTTGATCCGGTCTATGCTAAAAAATTGGGGGTTGATGTCAGCAATTTATTGATTTCCCAGCCCGATTACGGCGAGCAGGCATTGGAGATTGCCGAAACGTTAATTCGCTCCGGCGCCATTGATATTATTGTGGTTGATTCGGTGGCCGCGTTAGTGCCCAAACGGGAAATTGAAGGAGAAATGGGAGATGCCCAAGTCGGCCTGCAGGCCCGCTTAATGTCCCAGGCCTTAAGGAAACTGACCGCCTGCATTTCCAAGTCCAAGACCGTCATGGTTTTCATCAACCAACTGCGCGAAAAGGTGGGGATCATGTTCGGCAACCCCGAAGTTACCCCCGGCGGAAGGGCTTTGAAATTTTATTCATCGGTCCGGTTGGATGTCCGCGCCGCCGAAAAAATTAAAGAGGACGATAAGATCATCGGGACGCGCGTGAGAGTTAAAGTAGTCAAAAATAAAGTCGCCCCGCCCTTCCGCGAAGCTAATTTTATTTTAATCCACGGCAAGGGGATTGTTTCAGAAGGTGAAATTATTGAACAGGGGCTCCAACACGAAATCATCAATAAAAGCGGCGCATGGCTGTCCTACGGCGCCGAAAAGATCGGCCAAGGATTTGACGGGGCCATTGCCTATTTAAAAGAAAATCCAAAGGTCGCCAGTAAAATTGAAGGTGAAATTCGCCGCAGGGCATCATAAATATTTCGCTATTAGGAGGAATTGGTTATGTTCTCTGAAATTATGCTCATTTCCGGAATTATTGCTCTTGCCGCCGCATTCGCCGGGATTGTTTTTTTGGGCGTGCGCCAAAAAGCATCCGAGCTGAAAGTAAAAATTGCCGAAGAATCGGCCAAACGAATTTTAGAAGATGCCAAGAAGGATGCCGAAAGGATCAAAAAAGAAGCGGTCCTGGAAGCCAAAGACCATGAACTGCGCCTGCGCAGTGAATTTGAAAGAGAAAGCAAAGAAAGAAAAGGCGAATTGCTGGCCCTGGAAAAAAGATTAGATTCGCGCGAAGATCGCCTGGAAAACCGCGAAAAAGAGGTGCAAAAAGCCGAGGCCGGCATTAAAAAATTCCAGGAAGAGGTCTTGAAAATCCGTGAAAGCTTGGAGAAAGCCAAGGAGCTGTATATTAAAGATTTGGAGCGGGTGGCGGCTTTGTCGCGCGATGAAGCTAAAAAAGAGCTCTTGGCTAAGTTAGACGGCGAACTAGCTCATGATTTTGGCGAAAGGATCAAGGCCAATGAAGAAAAGATAAAAACTGAAAGCGATAAAAAAGCGCGGGAAATTTTGGCCACGGCTATCCAGCGCTGTGTGGTTGACCATGTGGTGGAAACTACTACCAGCATGGTTGACCTTCCTTCAGATGACATGAAAGGGCGCATCATTGGACGCGAAGGACGCAATATCCGGGTATTTGAAAACCTGACTGGAGTGGATTTAATTGTCGACGATACTCCCGAAGCAGTTATCTTATCTAGTTTTAATCCCCTGCGCCGTGAAATTGCCCGCTTAACCCTGCAAAAGCTGATGGCTGACGGCCGGATCCATCCGACCAGGGTTGAAGAAATGTATAAAAAGTCCCAGGACGAAGTAAAAGCCGCCATGTGGGAGGCCGGTGAACAATCCGCCATGCAGACCGGTGTACAGGGTTTGCCGGCAGTATTGATCCAATTGCTGGGACGTTTGCACTACCGCACCAGCTACGGCCAAAACGTTCTCCAGCATTCGGTGGAAATGTCCATGGTGGCCGGCATGCTGGCCGCCGAGCTGGGAGTAAATGTCAATCTTTGCAAACGCGCTGCGCTTTTACACGATATCGGAAAAGCAGTTGACCAAGAAAACGAAGGGACTCATACCCGCTTGGGCGTGATGCTGGCGCAAAAGGCCGGAGAATCGCCCGAAGTGCTGCATGCCATCGAGGCGCATCACAATGATGTTGAACCCAGGACCATTGAGGCGATTATTGTCCAGGTTTGCGACGCGATTTCTTCTTCCCGTCCCGGGGCGCGCCGCGACACGTTGGAGGCCTATGTCAAACGGCTGGAAAACCTGGAAAATGTGGCCAAGTCCTTCCCTGGGGTGGAAAAATGCTACGCCATCCAGGCCGGCCGCGAAGTGCGCGTGATTGTTGAGCCGACTAAAATTGACGATAACGCCGCCGCTAAACTGGCGCACGACATTGCGAAAAAAATCGAAGCGGAATTAGAGTATCCCGGCGAGGTTAGGGTTACGGTAATACGGGAAATTAGGGCCAGCGATATAGCAAAATGAAGATATTGTTTATAGGGGATATTATTGGCAAGTACGGGAGGAGAATTGCGGAAGCGTGTATCCCTTCCCTTTCGCGTGAATATCTTCCTGACATTATAATCGCCAATGGCGAAAATTCGGCCCACGGCTACGGCATCACCGAAAAAGTATACAAAGAACTAATGGATATGGGGATTGATGTCATCACTATGGGCAATCACATCTGGGATAAAAAAGAAATTGCCAAAAGCATCGAAAAATTTCCCAATATGCTGCGTCCGGCCAATTATCCCGACATTGTCCCGGGCAAAACTTTTATTTTTTTCGAAAAGAATGGATCAAAATTAGCCGTAACTAATTTATTGGGAAGAACTTTTTTGCCGCCCATGGACTGTCCTTTCCAAGCCATTGAAAAATTACTGCCTATCATCAAAAAGGAAACCAATCTGATCATTGTTGATGTCCATGCTGAAGCTACCTCCGAAAAATGCGCGCTGGGCTGGTTATTGGACGGCAAGGTTTCCGCCGTAATTGGGACCCATACGCATGTTATGACAGCGGACGAGCGCATCCTGCCGCAGGGCGCGGCCTTTATTACCGATGTCGGCATGGTCGGCTGTATGGATTCAATTATTGGCATGAAAAAAGACCAAATTCTGCGGCGCTTCATTACCCAGATGCATGACAAATTTGAGCCGGCCGAAGGCGGCCCGGGATTATTTAATGCCGTCTTTTTGGAGATCGATCCCGCCAGCGGAAAAGCAACGGCAATCAAAAGGATTGCAAAGATAATTGAAGGATAGCTTGCTCGGCCGGCTAACGCGGCGCATTGATGACCATTTTGTCTTTTTGGTATTTCAACTTAATTTTACTGCCGAAGCCAAAGCGCCCTTTTAATATCTCTTCCGACAGGGGATTCTCGACTAAATCTTCAATTGTGCGGCGCAGAGGGCGGGCGCCCAGCTTAGGGTCATAACCTTTTTCGACCAAAAACTCTTTGGCCTTCTTATCCACGGCCAGTGAAATCCCCTTTTCCCCTAAGCGATCGTTAACTTCTCCCAGCATAATCTCTGCGATTTTGGCCAAATCTTCTTTAGAAAGCGGGCGAAAAACAATTTGTTCATCGACCCGGTTTAAAAATTCGGGGCGGAATTGTTTTTTTAATTCGTCGAGGACGGTCGTTTTCATGCGGTCGTAACTAGCTTCAGTATCGGTGCGGGCAACAAAACCCATCGCAGATTCTTTGCTGATCAATTCGGCGCCTGCGTTGCTGGTCATAATGATGACCGTGCTGCGAAAATCAATTTGCCTCCCTTCCGCATCAGTAATGTGGCCTTCATCTAAAATTTGCAAAAGCACGTTCATGACGTTCTGGTGGGCTTTTTCAATTTCATCAAACAAGACCACTGAATGGGGCCGGCGGCGGACGGCTTCGGTCAATTGCCCGCCCTCGCCAAAGCCAACGTAGCCGGGCGGCGAGCCCACCATGCGGGAAACCGTATGCTGTTCCAGGTACTCGGACATATCAATGCGCACCATCGCTTCAACGTCGCCAAACAGGAATTCCGCCAGCCGTTTGGCCAATTCAGTTTTTCCTACCCCGGACGGACCTAAAAAAATAAAAGAACCAATCGGACGTTTGGGATCTTTTAGCCCGGCCCGCGCGCGGCGGATGGACTTGGCAATGGCCGCTACCGCCTCGCTTTGTCCAACGAGATGCTTTTCTATTTCTTTTTCCATTTGCAAAAGCCGTTCCGTTTCTTCAGCCGTTAATTGGGTAACGGGAACCCCGGTCCAAGCTGAAACAACTTGGGCAATAATTTCGGTGTTGACTTCGGGCAGGCCTTCGCGAGTTAATCCCGAAAGTTTTTTAGAGGCGGCCTCATATTGCAGGCGCAGTGCGTCTTCCTTGTCGCGCAGTTGGGCGGCAGTTTCAAATTCCTGGCTCTCCACCGCCTTTTCTTTCTCATCTTTTACTTTTTCAATCTCTTTGGTAATTTCCACCAATTCCGGCGGGGCAACCGACGATTGCAGCATGACTTTTGATGCTGCTTCGTCAATCAGGTCAATGGCCTTATCGGGCATGAATCGGTCAGCAATATAGCGCGCCGCCAGCCGCGCCGCCGCTACCAACGCCTCGTCCGTAATTCTAACTTTATGGAAATCCTCATAGCGGCTGCGCAAACCCTTTAAAATTTCAATCGTATCCTGCACGCTGGGCTCTGCAACCATGACCGATTGGAAGCGCCGCTCGAGGGCTGGATCGGACTCGATCCGTTTTCTAAATTCATCAATGGTCGTTGCCCCAATGCATTGGACTTCGCCGCGCGCCAGCGCCGGTTTTAATATGTTGGCCGCGTCCATGGCGCCTTCCGCCGCCCCCGCCCCAATCAAGGTATGCAGTTCGTCAATAAAAAGAATAATATTGCCGTCGCGGATCACTTCGTCCAACAATTTTTTCAGCCGTTCTTCAAATTCGCCCCGATAGCGCGTCCCCGCCACCAACAGTCCCAAATCCAGGGTTACCACCCGTTTGGAAAGAAGCGAAGGAGGAGTATTTCCGCTATTGATCCTTTGCGCCAAGCCTTCAACAATAGCCGTTTTGCCTACCCCCGCCTCCCCAATCAAGACCGGATTATTTTTCTTGCGGCGGGAGAGGATCTGGGTAACTCTTTCAATTTCTTTGGTCCGACCAATGACCGGGTCCAATTTCCGCGCCCGGGAGAGCGCCGTTAAATCGCGGCTGAAGCTGTCCAAAACAGGGGTGCGGGAAGCCCGCGGCATTTTCCTCTGTCCTCCCACAATGGTTTCACCTACTAAGGAAACAATCTGCGGTTTTGCCGAAGTGATTGAAATGCCAAAGGCCTTCAGTATGCCTCCTGTTAATCCTGTCCCCTCACGTAAAACCCCCAGGAACAAATGTTCTACCCCAACGTAGCTGTGCCCTAGTCCGCGGGCCTCGTCCCAGGCCAACTCGATGACCTTTTTCACCTGGGTATTAAAGGGAATTTCTACTCCCGGCTCACCGGTTCCTTCTTCTAAGCTAAGTGCTTCTTCGAGCTGTTCTTTCAGCTCGGCCGGGCTGATGCGAAAATAGTCAAGGGTTTTTAAGACCACCGGCTCGCCTTCGCGCAGCATCCCCAGTAATAAATGCTCTGAACCGACAAAATTGGAGCCGATGCGTTTGGCCTCTTCCTGCGCCGCCATGATGGCGCGGACGGCCTTTTCGGTGAATCGCTCAAACATCGCCATAGCAGTTAGATTATAGCAACCACAAGATAGCGGCGCAAGTTTTGCCCGTTATAAAACGATATAGATTACAGAAGGAGACACGATGTCCAAAGAGACGCAATCTGCCCAAGAAACCACTATCATTATGGTCGGCGACACCTTGTTTAGGACCAGCGGCAATATCCTTTTTGAGAACTGCGAACACAGCCCTTATGTTTTAGCCAGCAACCCCCTGCTTTCCAAGATGGAAGGCTACCTTGAGCAGGGAATTAATATGCTGATAAAGAGGGTTAAGGGCTAATTGGGCTGAACCGGCAAAGTAATAATAAATGTCGTCCCTTTCCCTACCTGACTGCGCACTTTTATTGATCCCTTATGCTCTTCGATAATCCGTAAAGTAATGGGCAGTCCCATGCCCGTTCCGGTCATTTTAGTGGTGAAGAACGGGTCAAATAAGCTTTTTAAATGCCCTTCGGTAATCCCTTCCCCGCTGTCCGAAATTTCAATGAAAATTACGGGAACCGGTTTGGGCAATTCTTCCCCCTCCCCCCATACCATTTCTTCCCCTTGCTGGCTGCCTTCGCGGCTTAATTTGCCTAATTTAATCACTTCTCCCAGGTCGGTCTTGACGACCAGCTCGCCGCCTTTCTCATGCATGGCCTCAATGGCGTTCTTGATGATATTGACAAAGGCCTGCTGCAGCTGGCCGGCGTCACCAGTGACTTCGGGAATGGCCGCCAATTTCTTGGTAACCCGCACATTATATTTTTTGCATTCGCTTTCAAACAGCATAAGGACCTCTTCCAGCAGGGCGTTAACGTCGGCGTGGGTTAATTCGGGCTTCATCGGCCGGCCAAACTTGAGCAAACTTTCGGCAATGCGGTTGATGCGCTCAATTTCAGTAGGAATGATTTTGGAGAATTTTTCCCTAAATTCCTGGTCATCCCATTTCTGCTGGAGAAGCTGGGTAAAAGTGCGCAGTGATACCAGCGGATTTTTGATTTCATGCGCCATGCCGGCCGCCATCGTGCCTAATGATGCCAATTTTTCAGATAAAATTAATCGCTCCTGGCTGTCACGCAGGTCTTTGGTCATTTGGTTAAAAGCCGCCGATAATTTCCCAATTTCATCAGCCGAATCGACCGCAATTTTCCAGTGCAGGTCGCCGCGCGCCACTGCTTCAGTGCCCAGGGTCAGTTCTTTGACCGGCCGCTCCAGCGAATTGGCAAAGAAAATTCCCACCATGGTCGTTAAGACAATCCCGGCAATTACGAAAAGCAGCGAATTGGTCTCCAGCCGCCGCATTTCAAAGTAGGCCGATGACATCGGCTCTTGAACTACCAAAATCCAGCCAAATTTCTTAATGGGCGCATAAGCCCCTACCATCCATTTGCCCAATTCCCCGATAAATTCGGCCCCGCCCGGCCCTTGGTCCAGCAGCCCCTTTCTGACCGCTTCATTGGCCAAAAAACTCTCATGCTGCAGCGCTAGTTTTTCGTCGGGATGGGCAATGACTGCTCCTTTTTTGTCAACAATGAAAGTTACCGTAAACTTGCTGACTTGTGTTTCTGTTACCAACTTTTGCAAAAATTCCCGCGGCGGCTCCTTGGGGTAAATTGCAATTCTGGCCGCCATCTCTTCGGCTGAACGCAGGTAGCCGTTGATGATTGACCTTGAAAGCGCCTGCTTGCTGATATTCATAGTGGCCAATGTTGTCGCTTCAAATAATATTACAATTAGAAGGACAAAAAGCAGGAGCAGTTTAAAAAGCAAACGGGTCCTTAAAAAGCGCCAGGGCCGCCGGGCTTCCGGTGAGGCCGGGGAAATGATTTCGGCCAACAGAAAATCGAGCGCGGCAATCAAGATAAATACCCAGGAGAGCAAAAGATACCCGCTTTCTCCAAAGCGGATGTAGAACAGATTGGACAACATGGCGGCCAAGAATAAAACTCCCGCCGCCCCCAGCCACATTAAAAGGGTCTTTTCCCCCTTCTGCCTCCCCCGGGAATAAAAACAGGGAACTATGGCCAAGAATAAACAAATCAGC
>JASEHX010000132.1 GCA_030018645.1 Candidatus Margulisiibacteriota bacterium
CTCACCCGCAAAGTAAACCGATGCGCCCTCTCCCAGCGGGAGAGGGTAGATATGAGAAATAACATTAGCTGCCTTCTCCCGCTGGGAGAAGGGGAGAGTCTTTAACGCAAGCGGATGAGGGATAAAGGTTGGAGATTAACCCTTGATTATCGCTACCGGTTTTAGGCGTGCTACTTTCCTGGCAATCCCAGCCCTCTCAACGACGGCTGCCTGCCTGCCCCATGGCAAGTGGAGCCAAAGGAAACTTCTAAACTTTTTTCAGTTTCCTCTAGCACATAGGAAGCCGTCTCCATACTTCCCGGAATTAACACGGGTTGTTTGGGGAAAGCACAGGTTATCTTTGCAAATTGGGGCAGAAGTAGTATAATTAAATAAAAATTATGCTAGGGTAATTTATTTACGACTGAGAGAGAAGATTGGAGCAAACAAGTGAAGATTAAAGCCAAAGAATTTTTAATTGATAGCTTGGCAAGAGCCAATCAGATTATTTTTGCTGTTTTAATTGTCGGCCCATTTGTTACCGGATTTAATATGTGGCTTTTTGGTACAGGCTTAATTATTTATGTTATTTTGCTTTCAATGGGGTTAAATATTTCAAATTCTATTAAGGAGGAATAATATTATGGAACCATGGCAGATGTCAATTATTGCAATGTTGGCTATAGGGGCATTATTTATTGTTTTGTCATTATGGGCCGTAAAACCACAGCATTCATCAAAAATCTCTGCTAAGCATTTATAGAATATTTTCGCCGCTGTGCTTTTGGTCAGCGCCGAGCTGATTTGGCTATTAACTGGCTTCAATTAAGTATTACTAAAGCTGAAGGTTAATCACCCCTTAACAATCGCAACCGGTTTTAGGAGTGCCACTGACAGTGGGTCAAATGCGTAGTAAAATAACCGCATGCTAGACAGGGCTATAACTAAAAGATTTACTACAGCCGTTCAAACAAAAAAGATTGGGATTTCTTTTCTTATAGGACGGAAGGCGGGGCGGAAATTGATCTTGTCATTGATACCGGAGACGGCCTGATTGCCATAGAGTGCAAGGCCGGCCGTAATGTAAATGAAACAGAGCTTGCCGGATTTAAATCATTTGATGAAGTGGCGCATAAACCGGTCAAGAAATATGTAATCTATCAAGGGGAAAGCCGGCAGTTATTTTCTAACAAAGTTCTAGCCGTGCCGGTTAAGGATTTTTTTACTTCAGAAATCAGAAACACCTAAAAGGTCTTGAAGTTTTCGCGATCAATTTTGTGTCGGTCTGGGAAAAGCGGTTGAAGCGATGAGGGGGAAACCGGATTTACCGGAATGGCAGAAAAACACGGTACCGTCTTTTTAAGCTAGTACGATCTTCGCAAACCTTAATTTTCCAACTTGTAACACCAATCCATCGACGGGGATTTCAATCATAGCAGTCACATTGGAGACTTTTTCTTGGTTTATTCTGACCCCGCTTTGGGAAATTAATCGGCGTGCTTCTCCTTTTGATTTTACCAGTTGGGCATATAAAAGCAGGTCAATGATACCAATTTTTCCGGCAGTTAAACTACCAACTGAAACGGATACAACGGGCATATCCACGGGAAGTTCTCTTCTTGAAAAACGCGCCTCGAATTCTTCTTTTGCGGCTTTTGCCTGGTCGGCACCATAAAAAGAAGCTACTACGGCCTCAGCCACATCTTTTTTAACGCGCATGGCGTTGTCCCCAGATGCTAGAAGTTCACGCAGAGCGTTAAGGGGCAGGTCAGTTAAAAGTTCAGCATAGGGGAGAATTAAATTGTCCGAAATTGACATAATTTTGCCAAACATATCGCTGGGCGGTTCGGTTATTCCAACACTATTACCCATGCTTTTGCTCATTTTTTCTTTGCCGTCCAGTCCCGGGAGAATAGGAAGAGTTATCAAGACCTGTTGCGGCTGGCCAATGGCCCTTTGCAAATCGCGGCCAAAGGCCAGATTGAAAAGCTGGTCTGTACCGCCCAATTCCACGTCAGCTTCAATTGCTATCGAATCATAAGCTTGCATGAGGGGATAAAGGAATTCATGGAAAGCAATTGGGGATCCACTTCGAAATCTATCACTAAAATCATTACGATCCATAATCCTTGCAACTGTAAAGGTTGAGGCCAAAGCGAGAATTTCGGTAAAACGCAAATCCCCAAGCCAACTACTGTTAAAAACAACCTCAGTTCGCTCGACATCTAAAAGACGGGCAACTTGATCGAGATAAGTTTGCGCATTTGCTAAAACCTGTTCGCGAGTTAAGGGTTTTCTGGTCGCAGAGCGGCCAGTGGGATCACCGATGGTTGCGGTAAGATCCCCGATTAAAAAGACAACCCGATGCCCAAGGCGCTGAAAATGCTGCAATTTTCTAAAAACTACCGTGTGCCCTAAATGAATGTCGGGCGAAGTTGGGTCGACTCCTAGTTTTATATTTAACGGCCTATTTTCAGCAAGCTTGTCCAACATTTCTTCGCGAGGCGTGACAGCCGCAACGCCTCTTTCAATTAAGGTCATTTGTTCGTCAACTGGGAGAAAATTTCCAGATGGTTTGCTTCTACTAGGACGGTTGACATAACGAATGGCGTCAAGAAGGGGCGTTTCCGGATTAAAAGACCTGACAACTTCCTCAACCGCAAAGGCGCCCTTAACTTTTTGAACTGCCAGGATTGCTGGCAATAAACCGAAAGCTTGCCTAAACCTATTCAAATTGATGTTTAACCTCTCGCAGAGATCACGGATAATTGAGGGGGTCCATTTTTCAATTTTTTTTACCTGTCCGCCGACCCTATATCCAAAAAACAAACCATTAGCAGGGGCCAAATTTAGATTGCGCGAGATTTCCACTAGAGGTCTTAGAGCTGACCGATTAATTCTCTCCCCAAAAGTTGTTCCGCGTAA
>JASEHX010000022.1 GCA_030018645.1 Candidatus Margulisiibacteriota bacterium
CTATAAATTATATTTACTATGCTTACCCTTGGTATTGATCCTGGAACAGCAACTACTGGCTTCGGCGTCATCGCTGAAGAAAGGGACAAACTTGTTTTTATTGAGCATGGCATAATTGCGACCTCTCCCAAAGAAAACGCCCAAATACGGTTAAGAAAGATTTATGGCGAATTAAAAAAATTAATCATTAAACACCAGCCGGAGATTATTGCTATTGAAAAATTATATTTTGGCACCAATACCAAGACGGCCATTGCAGTGGGGCAGGCGCGGGGAGTAGCCCTTTTGGCTGCGGCCGAATTTAAGGTGCCGGTTGCCGAATATACGCCGCTGCAGGTAAAAATGGCTATAACCGGCTATGGCCGGGCAGAGAAGAAACAAATCCAGCAGATGGTCAAAACTTTGCTGGGGCTTAAAGATGTACCAAGGCCGGATGACGCGGCGGATGCGCTGGCGATTGCCATCTGCCATATACATTCTTATAGGTTATTAAACGTATGATCTCGCATTTAAACGGAACATTAGAACACGTCGACAAAAACCATGTAGTCGTTGATGTAGGCGGGGTGGGGTATAAGGTCTTTTTGCCCACGGCGGCGCTTGCGCGGTTGCCCAAGGTTGGCGAAAAGATCAAGTTGTTTACTTTTCAGGTAGTGCGCGAGGATGAATTATCATTGTATGGTTTTCTGACCAAAGAAGAACGCAGTTTGTTTTCATTATTATTAACCGTTAATGGCATAGGCCCCAAAGTTTCCCTTTCTATTCTGTCGGCTTTCCCGCTCGATCGGATCGTAACGGCTATTACGCAAGGTAATGCGACCCTAATCTCCAGCATTCCGGGTATCGGCGGTAAAACTGCCCAAAAGTTAATTATTGAGCTGAAAGAAAAAGTAGCTAAAGCATATGCTCTCAAACCGGCGGAAATGACGGGCGGATTGCCGGGCAATGAAACCATTGTTTCCGACGCAATTGCGGCCTTAATTTCGCTGGGTTATTCACCCAAGGAAGCGCGGGAATCAATCCTGCGCATTGGCGAAGGGAATTTAACCTCGGTTGAAGAAATCGTCAAGCAAGCTTTGCGACAACTTCTTTAATTACCCATTCCGGGGTAGAAGCCCCAGCGGTAATTCCCACTCTTTGCTTACCATCCAACCATCCAACCATCATTTCCCCTACCGTCTGAATTTGGTGTGTTTTAGTGCCAGTTTGCTGGCACAATTCGGTTAGTCGCTTTGTATTCGCGCTCATTTTATCGCCAATGACTAACATTAGATCAACTTTTTTTGCCAGTTCAGCCGCGGTTTCCTGCCGTTTGGCAGTAGCTCCGCAAATGGTGTCAAATTCCTTTAAGGAAGGCGCTTTTTTCTTTAGTTCAGCTGCCATGGCTTTAAAATGTTCCCGTGATTGGGTAGTTTGGGCCAAAACGCCGACTTTCTGATTTGGAGAAAAAGAAAGAGGATTAATATCGTCCAAGTTTTCTACTACAATGGCTTTTCCATTGCTCCAGCCAACCAGGCCTTGCACTTCTTTGTGCCCTTTGTCGCCGACAATAATGACCAGACAGCCGGCATCCGCCAGTTCTTTGGCGATTTTTTGCGCTTTTTTTACCCACGGGCAAGTAGTATCAACAATTTCCAGCTCTAATCCTTTGGCTCTTTCATAAATTACCGGAGGAACTCCATGGGCGGAGATTAACAATATGCCATTTGACCCTTTTGGGATTTCATCGAGAGAATTAACAATCTTTGCCCCGGCTTTAATGAACTTTTCAACCACTTGGGAATTATGCACTAGGTTGCCGAGCATAAAAACGGGCTTGCCGGCTTGGGTTTGCTGGAGGGCAATACGGTATGCCCTTTCCACCCCTTCACAAAAGCCGGCATGCTGGGCGATTAAGATTTCCATAGTTTTTCCCAATCCCCAAGCAGTAGCGCCACCTCTTCAGCCGAGCGGGCTTCCGCATAAATACGCAAGAGAGGTTCGGTCCCGGAAGCGCGGAATAAAATCCAGCTATCGTCATCGAAGCAAAATTTTAAGCCGTCGAGAGTTTCGATTTTAATAATCTTTTTTCCGGCAAATTCGACCGGCGGATTATTTTTTAAACCATCGACAATTTCCCTTCCTTTGGCGGTATGAATGTCAGAACGAGAATAGGAGTAATACCCGTGTTCCTGCATAATTTCTGCAAGGATTTGGCCCAGCGTCATTTTTTCATAAGCCATCAACTCCATCAGCATTAATCCGGCTAGCAGCCCGTCCCTTTCCGGGATAAAGCCTTTAATCCCCATCCCCCCCGATTCCTCCCCGCCCAACAAGATGTCTTCTTTGAGCATCTTGGCGGCAATATACTTAAAACCGATAGGAGTTACATCTAACCGGCGGTTATATTGCCGGCAAAGCTTATCAATTAGGCTGCTCATATTAAAGGTCTTAACCACATTACCGGTCATTTTGCGGTGCACAACTAAATGGCGCAGGAGCAGTTCGAAAATATTATGGGTATTGATAAAGGTTCCTGATCCGTCAATAGCAGCAATCCGGTCGGCATCGCCGTCCAGCACAATGCAGGCGCAAAGTTCTGATGAATATTTGAGGGCTAAATTTTTGGTAAACGAAATAGAATCCTCTAGGTTTACAGGCAAAGGTTCGGGATTGACGCCGCCAAAAAGCGGATCGCGATTGCCCCGGATCTCAATAATATCAAGGCCAAGCTGTTTGAAAAGGCCGGCGCCGCTGCCGTGCATGGGGTCAACCGCCACTTTTAATTTATGGCTCTTTATCATTTCTAAATCTACCAGGGAGGCAATCTTTTTTAGATAGCGAGGAATAGGGTTGATAATTTCAATGTTATTACTGGATGGTGTAATTCCTAATTTATCCGATAGCTGTGCTTCGACTGCCTGGGTGGTTTCCGGGAAAGAGGAACCGCCAAAACTTTCTTTGATCTTGAATCCGTTCCATTCGGGCGGGTTGTGCGAGGCCGTAATCATTATTCCGGCGGCCAGGTTTAGGTCTTTGACTGTATAGGATAAGGCCGGCGAGGGGAGGGAAACCGAACTAAGATATGTTTTAATGCCGGCGCCGGAACAAATCTCGGCGGCGGTGCGGGCAAAATTTTCAGATTCAAAACGGTTGTCATAACCAACTGCTGCCCCTTTGCCGGCGATACCGCTGGCTATTAGATAATTCACGAAGGCCTGGGAAACAATTTGCACATTGGCAAAAGTAAAATCTTCGGCAATTTTGGCGCGCCAGCCGTCGGTGCCGAATTGAATGATCTTATTCTTCATTGTCCCTCTGCGGATGACGGGTAAAACACATCCGTTTTTTCAATTTCGCTTTCCCCTTCATCATCAATTTCTTCAACACTTTCTTCCTCCGGTTCTGTTTTAGGAGCCAAATGAACGTCGCAGGTTTGGCGGGGAGCGTCTTTTTCCCAAAAAGTTTCATGCCGCACGTTTTTGGCCGGGCAATGGGAACCGGCTAATTTGCCGGAAGCAATGCAAATTTTAACATTTACCAGTCCAGTGGGCCGGGGAAAATCCTGCACCGGTTCGTTGGCTAAAGCGATTTTATTATAATCTTTCCAAATGCGGGGACAAACAGCCACTTCGGCCACGCCCTGCATGGGTGAATTATCATCATTCCCTACCCAAACGCCGGTGACCAATTGCGGGACAAAGCCGATGAACCAGGCGTCGCGAAAATTTTCAGTCGTCCCGGTTTTGGCGGCGGCGGGCCGGTCAATGCGCCCGCGCATGCCGGTTCCTCGTGTTAAAACCCCTTTCATAATATCCACCATCACGGCGGCAATGTTGGTATCCAACACCTGGCTGTCTTGGCTTTTATTTTCCAGAATTGTTACTCCTTCGTGGCTTTCAATCTTAATGATCGAAATTGGTTCCCGTTTAATGCCTTTGTTGGCAAAGACCCCATAAGCGGCAGTCATTTCCAATAAAGTAGCTTCCGAAGCCCCCAGGGTTAAAGAAAGGCCGGGTTCAAGATAACTGCTGATTCCTAGGCGCCTTGCTGTCCCAATGGCCGTGTCAATTCCCACCCGCTCTAAAATTTTAATCGAAGGGATATTAAGCGATTTTTCCAGGGCGTAACGGAGGGTTACCAAACCATGGAATTTCTTGTCAAAATTTTTAGGCTCCCAGGTTCCTTTTGGATTCCATTTGCTGGGATACACTTTAAAAGAAGTAGGCGAATCGTCAAAAACAGCTCCTGGGGAAATGCCTTGCTCCATGGCGGCCGCATAGACAAAGGGTTTGAAGGAAGAACCGGGTTGACGTTTTGCCTGAACAGCCCGATTGAATTGGCTCTTGTAATAATCGGCCCCACCTACCATGGCCTCTATGTATCCCTTTCGTGGGTCAATGGAAATGAGAGCGGCTTGGGAGAAATGATATTTGGCGCCTTCCCCGGTTAGATAACGGCTAATAACTTCTTCAGCTGCGGTTTGCTTATTTACATCCAGCGTGGTGTAAACTCTTAGGCCGCCGCTATAAACAGAATCTTCTCCATATTTTTCAATCAATTGCTGGATAACATAACTGACAAAATAAGGAGCTAAACCGCCAAAGCGCTTCAGATTTTTGGGTGAAAAAGTAAGGCTTTCTGCGGCGGCTAGTTTAGCCGCTTCCTCAGAGATTAAATTTTGTTCGATCGTGCGGTTGAGAACAGCAATTTGCCGGATTTTGGCTCCATTGAAATTCTTATAGGGCGAATATAATTCTGGGCCGCGGATTAGTCCTGCCAGCATAGCAGACTCGGCCAAATCAAGATCTTTTGCCGATTTTCCAAAGTAAAGGTTGGCAGCCGACTCGGCCCCGTAAGCGTTGTGGCCAAAGTAAACCTGGTTAAGATACAATTCTAAAATTTCGTCTTTGGTGTACCTTCTTTCAATTTGCATGGCCAGCAGAATTTCAGCCAGTTTTCTGGCCACCGTTTTCCGGCGAGTTAAAAAAATGTTGCGCGCCAGCTGCTGGGTAATGGTACTGCCGCCTTCGACAATCCGGCCATAGGCCAGGTTTTTTATTCCAGCGCGGAAGATGCCTTGGAAATCAAAACCGTGGTGCTGGTAATAGTGAGGGTCTTCGATGGCAATAACGCATTTTTGCAGATAAGGTGAGACGCGCGAAAGGGGCACTACTTGGCGGTTTTCTTCCTGATGCAGGCGGGCAAAAACTTTTCCGTCTAAAGCATATAGTAAAGTTGCTTCGCTGGGGCTGAAGGATTCTATTGAATCAACACTGGGCATTTGACGGATAATTTGCAGCGATAATCCGGCGGTTAGTATGATAAAGACGAAGAAAACTAATAATAATAATTTAGTCTTGTTAAGCTTTGAGCGCTTTGGCATTTGCTAATTATAGCATCATTTTGCTAAAATAGTAAAAATGGAGGAACACGATGAAGAATAAAATACTCGTCATTCACGGGCCCAATTTAAATTTATTAGGCGAGCGGGAAAAGTCGGTTTATGGGAGCGCTTCTTTGCAAGAAATCAACAAAAAGATCAAGGCTCTAGCCAAAGAATTGAAAGTAGAGGTTGAGATCCTCCAAAGCAATATTGAGGGAGAAATTGTCAATGCTATTCAATCGGCCAAAGGGAAATTTTCTGCCATGGTCATAAATCCCGCCGGCTATACACATTATAGTGTAGCCATCCGCGATGCGATTGCTGCCGTAAGAATTCCCGCGGTTGAAGTGCACCTTTCCAATATCTACAGCCGCGAAGAAATCCGCCACAAATCGGTGATTGCCCCGGTTGCGGCCGGCCAAATTGCCGGGTTTGGCGTGAATAGCTATTTGCTGGGATTACAGGCCGCGGTTGGACTATTAAAGAAGTGAACCGCAACCAGCTAAAAGCTGTTGAAATTGCCTGCCAGGTAATGGGGAACCTTAAGATCAAGGCAGGACAAACTGAAAAAGAAATTGCTGCCTGGATTAAGCATGAAATCAGCCAACGCGGAGCAAAACTGGCCTTTGACACTATTGTAGCTTCGGGTCCAAGATCCATTGATCCGCACGCCCGGCCCAGCGGTAAAAAGATTAAAAACGGCGAACATATTATGGTAGATTTGGGGGCAAAGTATCTTGGTTATTGCTCGGACATTACACGAACATTTTATGTTGGGCGAAGATCGGCTAAATTCCAGCATCTTTTTTCTGTTGTTGCCGCTGCCCAAGAAAGGGCTATCGCGGTTGTAAAGGACGGAGCATATTGCCGAGAAATCGACATTGCCGCTCGTGAGTATATCAAGCGATGCTCGGGCGGCTGTTTTATTCATTCTACCGGGCACGGGATTGGCAGGAAAGTGCACCAAGAACCAAGAATCTCTTTGAAAAGCCGTAAAAAATTGAAAGCCGCAATGGTCATTACGGTTGAACCAGGGATTTATCTCAAAGGGTGGGGCGGGGTTCGCATCGAAGATATGGTACTTGTGACAAAGAAAGGAGGTAAAATCTTAACTCGATGAAAACAATAGCAATTATTGCAGCTGGTGGGCAGGGCAAAAGGATGGGCCGGCCCAAACAGTTCTTGAAAATTGCGGGTAAACCCATGCTGTGGTGGTCATTATTTGCTTTCCAGGGTTGCGAGGCAATTGATGGAATCATTGTGGTTGTTAATAAAGATGATATGCTGAAAGTTAAACGTTTTAAATTCAGCAAATTGCTGGCAGTGGTTGCCGGTGGCAAAGAAAGGCAGGATTCGGTTTACAATGGATTGCAGGCCCTTCCCGCGGATACTGGGATCGTGGCGATCCATGATGGGGCAAGGCCGCTAGTTACAATAGACGTAATTAATCAAGCTGTTTGTGCGGCTAAACAGGGTGGTGCAGTTGTGGTGGGGGTGCCGGTTAGGGATACAATAAAGCAAATGACCAATGACAAATGTCAAATGTCAAATGAAGGTAAAAATATTATAGGAAAAACACTAGATCGGAGCCAGTTATGGGCGGCGCAGACGCCGCAGGTATTCAAAAAAGAAATCCTTCTTAAGGCCTATAAAAAAGGGTATAATAAATCTCTGGCTACCGATGATGCCGTGCTGGTAGAGAAAATGGGTGTTCCGGTGAAAATGGTAATGGGATATTACGATAATATTAAGATCACAACGCCCGAAGATCTTGCGGTAGCCAAAACTTTGTTAAAGAAACGGGGGGTATAGCTGTGGCTCAATTAATTATTGATTCGCTGTCCAATTTTACTTTTGTTGCGGTGGTCATTTCCTGGTTTTTAGCCCAAGCCATAAAGGTGATCATTTATCGTTTAAAGGAAGACAATTGGAACCTTTGGCATTTCTTTGAAGCCGGCGGCATGCCTTCTGCCCACTCGGCTTCAGTTACTGCCCTTACTATGGCAATCGCGCTTGATAATGGTTTTAAAAGTCCGCTTTTTACGATTTGTTTGGTTTTTTCTTTGATTGTCATGTATGACGCAACTGGCGTTCGTCGTGCTGCCGGAAAGCAAGCCGAAATACTAAATAAAATTGTGGACGATATTTACTCAATGGGCAAAGTCCGCATTGAAAAATTAAAAGAAATTCTGGGGCATGATCCGATAGAAGTCTTAGCCGGCGCATCGCTGGCCATCATTGTTACGTCAATTGTCTATTATTTTTATGGAATCATTGCTCGATAAAATAAAGCTTCCCCAAACTCTCCGCAGCCTTACTGGCAAGCAGCTTGACCAAGTGGCGGCAGAAGTAAGGCAGAAAATAATTGAAGTTATTGCCAAGAACGGCGGCCACTTAGCCCCAAGCTTGGGGGCGATTGAACTAGCGGTTGCCCTACATACGACTTTTGATACACCACAGGATAAAATCATCTGGGATGTCGGCCACCAGGCCTATGCGCACAAAATTTTAACCGGCCGGCTTGAGCAGTTTTCCAGCATTCGGACTCTGGGCGGCATTTCCGGGTTTCCCAAGCCAGAAGAGAGCCCGTTCGACTCTTTTGCTGTCGGACATGCCTCAACCTCTATTTCTGCGGGGTTGGGAATGGTAAAGGCGCGCGACTTGAAAGGCGAAAAATATTTTGTGGTAGCGGTTATTGGAGACGGGTCGCTTAGCGGAGGATTGGCTTTTGAGGGGGTCAATAATGTTGACGGCCTCAAAACCAATTTTATTGTAATTTTGAATGACAACGAAATGTCCATTTCAAAAAATGTCGGGGCAATGTCCAATTACCTTACATCGGTTGCCACCAGTGATGTTTACCAGGAATTACGCAATCGAATTGAGAAGCTGGTAAAGCGCATACCGCGGGTCGGCGTATCGCTTTTTGCGGCCGCCAAGAAATTTAAGGACCGCACCAAGCATATAGTGGTTGATTTTAAAGTAAATGTTTTGTTTGAAGAATTGGGCTTCAAATATTTCGGTCCCATTGACGGGCATAATATTCCGCTTATCATGAGCACTCTCCAGCATGCCAAAGAAGTAGAGGGGCCGGTTATTATCCATGTGCTGACCAAGAAAGGAAAAGGGTACCCGCCTGCCGAAAAAGAACCCAGCCGTTTCCACGGCACCGGTCCGTTTGAGATTATTTCCGGCAAACCTTTGAATGGGAATGGGAGGTCTTATACTTCAGTGTTTGGTGATACTATTGTAAAGATTGCCGAAAAAGATCCGCGGATTGTGGGAATTACCGCGGCGATGATTGACGGGACAGGGCTGGAAGATTTTGCCAAAAAATTCCCCGGCCGCTTTTTTGATGTGGGGATTGCGGAAGAACACGCCGTAGAATTTGCCGCTGGGTTAGCTTCTTCCGGGATGAAACCGGTAGTGGCAATTTATTCTACTTTCCTGCAAAGGGCTTATGACCAAATTGTACAGGATGTTTGCCTGCAGAATTTACCAGTGATCTTTTGCCTTGATCGGGCAGGAATTGTTGGCGAAGACGGCCCCACCCATCACGGATTATTTGATATGGCATATTTGCGCTCTATTCCCAACATGATCGTAATGGCGCCCAAAGACGAGAATGAATTTGTTGCCATGATGAATACCGCAGTCCAGCATAATGGGCCGATTGCAGTACGCTATCCGCGTGGAGCAGGCCCTGAAATTTCGCCAGATTCCGACCCCGAATTAATTAAGGTTGGCAAAGGCGAAAGTGCTTTTCACTCCAAGCTCCCAGCTCCAAACTCCAAGCTATGTATTTTTGCTATCGGCTCGATGGTTTATCCGTCAATTGAAGCGGCCAAGCTGCTGGAAAATGAGGGCATTGCCGCCACTGTCTTTAATGCGCGGTTTGTTAAACCTTTAGACAAAAAGGCCATTGTTCACTTGGCCAAAGAGGTTGATAGGATTGTCACGGTTGAGGAAGGGGTGCTGGAAGGCGGATTTGGATCGGCGGTGGCGGAATTATTAATTGATGAAGAAATTACTCTTCCTATTCAGCGGATTGGTTTGCCTGACAAATTTATCGAACAAGGCAAGCGGCAGGAATTGCTGGGAATATATGGATTAACGGCTGATGGGATATACACGAAAATAGCGAAAGGGAAACGCGTAATTAACGGGTAAGCGGATGTTTAAATATTTAAGATATTCGGACCATTCATCCGCTAAAAATTGGGCAAAGGGAAAATCGGATAAGGAGAGGAAGATGGATAAAAAAATGAGATATTTCCTGTTGGGAGCCGCTCTTTATCGAGCTAAAAGACAAGCTTTGTGCTAAAGGCAAACATATTCAGGTAGCTTATGGGGCAGTCGCCAACAAATTTCTGCGGGTGGCTTTTTCGATGATGCTTCGGAAAAGTAATTTTATCCCTGATTACGAAAACGAAAGGGAGAAGAAATGCCTAACTCAACCCGCATGAGCGGAACACCAAGGTTTTAAAGCCTCAAATCCCAATTAATCGGAAAATTTCAAGAGGTACTGCAAAGTAGCCTCGACTGAGTGCGCGAGGCCGCCTTACCCAAACAATTTAGTGGCACGGAAAGTTTGTGGAGCTTTTAAGCTCGGTATTACCTGAATGTGTGGTTTGGAGTAAGGTGGTTACCTTAAGCCCGAGAAAAAGGAGGTGAGCCGGAACAGACCATAAACAGGGTTTTAAAAAATGTTAAAAACCCTGGCAGAGATTCTTTGTGTCTGGGGAAAAAGAAAGTTTGACAAAGTTTGCACGGAGCTTTT
Organism: Candidatus Margulisiibacteriota bacterium; assembly: GCA_030018645.1. GTDB lineage: Bacteria > Margulisbacteria > WOR-1 > O2-12-FULL-45-9 > O2-12-FULL-45-9 > JASEHX01. Next base: position 10,146 of record JASEHX010000022.1, read on the forward strand.
CACCCAGTAATCGTCGCCCACGCGAAAAAATATCCAGCCATTCCTTCAGGGACACCTGCGCCACGCATAAAGTCATTCGCAAGCACCACCCGCGGGAAAAAGCTGAGGAACCGGAATGGATTTGACTTGACGATAAATATCGTGGATAATTTAGGCACAATGGGAAATTGGGCATGAGCACCATCGATAATTTCCTCTCGACGCATAAAGTCATTTTTATCGTCTTCGCAATTCTAATTTTGCCGTTTGTCCTTGTCTGGTCCTTAGTCTACGGCGTCATTGTCGGTATTATCGGCATTACGGTCGATCGCTTCGAATCGGTGAGAAAATATATTCGCCAGGATGCGATCGAACTTTTAAAATATCCCAAGTGGAAAGAGGAATGCTGGAAAGCTGCCTGCTTGAGAGGCATCGATATGGCAGAACAAAGGAAGGAAGTCGAGAGAGCTTTCGCGGAAAAAAGAAAAAAAGCCCCCGGGATGATTGGGCGCATTATTCAGGACATTTTGATTTTTGGGATTATGCTCTATCCTCTATTGCTTATCTGGGGAATTCTCATCGGACCGATCCGGGCTTTTCTGGAATGTTATAAATGGTGCTATAAAACCTGGTACGGTTATTCGATCTATAAAGGAGTTGGTCAATAATGGAAAAACCGTTGATTTTAGTGGTGGAAGATGATCCGCCTATGGCTGACCATATTGCAAAGACGCTTGAGGAAACTGAAAGATATAGATCGGCAGTTGCTCACAATGGAATTGAAGCTTTTGAGGTTTTGGACAAACATAAGCGGTTTTTAGGGTTGGCGGAAAGTGAAATCAAGTGTGTTATTTTAGACCTGAAAATGCCGGAAATGGACGGCCTGCAGTTTATAAGGGAGTTCCGCAAGAAAGAACCATTTTACAAATTAATGCCGATCATTATCCTTACCGCTTACGAAGACCAGGAAAAGCTAAATGTGACCACCAGTCCATCGGTGGGGAAAGCTGCCGCGTATCTGCGCAAGCCCTTTAACCGGCAGGAATTAATAGACACCGTCGACCGTGTTTTTCAGGAAGAAATAGGGCACATGATCGATGAAACGCGCGAGAAAAAGTACGCGCGATTAGAAGCATTGGAAAAAGAAAAGAAAAAAAGCGCGGGCGAAACCGGATAGACTATTTTTTCAGCGCCTTAAGCTGTATTTTAAAGGTTGAACCAACCCCAACCTTGCTTTTTACCTCAATTTTACCCAGGTGCTCTCGAATAATGCGAAAAACAATGGATAGTCCTAATCCTCGGCCTTTAGTTACATGCGTGCTAAAAAACGGTTCAAAGATTTTTTCCATGTTCTCTTCCGGAATTCCCGCTCCGGTGTCCGAAACTTCAGCGTAAACCACAGGCTCGTTGTCCTCAACGCCGGGATAAGTAGAAATCTTCAAATCTCCTCCACCGGATATCGATTCTACGGAATTTTTAATGAGATTGATAAATACCGTTTGCAAATCTTCTTTGTCCCCCCTAATTAAAGGTATCGGCTTTAATTCTTTAATAAGACGGACGCCATTAATGGGAAAATATGATATAGCGGATTCGATTATTTTATTCAAATCGAGTTCAATTTCCTGATGTTCCCTTGGGCTGCCAATTCGCGACGTGCTTTCAACAATATCAATGGTCCGATCAAGTTGAGTCAAAGCGAGCCCTTTAAACCATTCCAAATAAGTCGCATCCCTTGGCGTGTCCGTCAGTCGCTCCGTTTCTCCCCTGACTATTCCTAAAGGCGTGCGTATCTCATGGTTATATTCCTGAATCAAATTCGCCATTGAAGCGATTTTCTCCGAGCGAGCAAGGAGTCTCTCGGTATCATAGAGCTTTTTCTGGGTGGCCTCAAAACTTCTTTTAATCGTCTCATAAGCTTGAACGCGGTCAAGGATGGCTAAAATTTGAACCTGTAAGGTCTGAAAAAGCCGCAGGTCCTTCTCATCATAAGAATCTTCTGATTCCTTTTCTCCCAGTTTGATTGTGCCTTCTATCCCCTGGGTTGATGAAAAAGGAATTTCCAGATTTTTACCGCTTCGTTTGATTTCTTTTGTCTTTGGAATTTCATCGCCCGTAAAAATTTCAATGCTCTTTATCTTTATTGTATTCTTAAGTTCGTTAGCGATTGTTTCAAATGCTTCCTGGCGATCCATAACTGGCACAAGCTTGAGCGCGATGCTGTTGAGAAGCTCCTCCGGTTTGTACCAACTGATCCATTTGTCTACCGGGGTTTGAATAAACTCGCGCAACCTGTGCGCACCCCAGGCCCAGAAGAGAGCAAGCAGAGCATTGGCGACGACCAATACTGGTTGCAGCCAGACAACCGAATTCAGCAAGACGAACGAAGCAATTAAAAGAATTCCCACTAAACTATAGGCCGTATTCCGACCTATAATTACTTTAATGTCCATGAGTTCGGTTTTAGTTATGGCGTAGGCAATGATTGTAACAAGAATCAAGGAATTGTAAGGGCCGACCCAAATATATTTATAATTTCCCATCAATATGAGGTAAAGGTTGAAATAAGTGCCAACGATACTTGTTAGTATTGTGGCAAGCAAGACATACAATAGCTGAGTTCGATACAACCCGGCAGCTTTTCTAAAGGTTTTAAATATTAGATATAGGGCGTAAATAACATACGCGGAAAAATAAAAGCCAAACAAGGGGTATAAGTAACCCAATATACTTTCCTTTCCCCAACTTCTATACACTATATCCTTTATTAACGGACCCGGCATAAAAACTGCTACGAGAATAAAAAGATTTGGTATATGGAGCAAAACTCTTTTAAATATATTTAAACGGCTCTCTGTTAGAAGTAGAGAAAAATGCAGAAAAGTACTTGCTATCAGACCAGAGGTGAAAATAAATTCTCGGTTCCAAAACAAAGCAGCCGAATAATTATCCGTCAATCTAAACATAACGATCCCTAAAGTCCACATTCCCACGCTCAAAGTTGAAGCGGCAAATGTTAAAAATATTTCTTTTTTGGGGGATTTAAATAATATTAAAAAGATCAATAAAACATCAAAAGCAATGGCAAGAAAAAGGAAAAGATTAATATAAAAATCAATTATCATAATTTATGAATAGTTAGAAATATGTTCATTTTTGTTTCTTCTTCGTGGGTGATCTCAAGATTTTTAACATCATTGATTTTTTCAGTTAATTTTATCATTACATCTTCAGTGCGATAGTTAATAAACCACTCTCCAAGAATTTCGGTAAAAGCCCTATGCCTGGATTGTGCTGAAACATTGCCGAGGATCAACCTCGCGCCAGGTTTAAGCCTCAAGTAAAACACCTCTATTATTCTTGCGGCAATTTTATCGCTAAAATAATCAATTAATCCGGAAGAATATATCATGTCCTGCTGGTCAAGCAAAGACTCGACTTTTTCGGGCCTTAATAGATTTTTTATATTGGCGTTTATATACTGAATATTGAATTTAACGTCCTTTTCTTTTGCCAGACGATCCACTTGTTCTTTTACATATTTTAATGCTAACGGCTCAAAGTCCAATAATGTAAATATAGCATTTTGCGCGGCTGGGATTTCGGATAGGACTTCAACAATCTCAATTGCCGGGCCACTGGCAATACTGGCTATTCTGGGACAGGACTTATCTTTAATGGCATCTATAATGCGCTTTTTGTAAAAGTCCTTCCGGTTATGATTTGCTCTTGCTTCAGGGACATGCATTGAATATCTATGAATCAGCTTTGCGTATGTAGAATCGCCTTCATATCCATTCTCATAAAGATAAATCATTAATACGTAATCGCCAGCATATCCTAAAGGCTTGTCGTAGACTCTTTTGTTGTAGGGGGATACTTCAAAGTAGGGAATCAGTACATTCTGATAAAGCTTGCGGTGTCTTTGCATTTCCTCTTCCGAAAAATCCTGTGACAATTGCCATATTTTTAGGAAATGTTCATCTAGGACGGAAAAAACATTCTCTTTATGCTTATTGATAAAATCAATCTGCTGATCTAAATTTGGAGAAATCCGATCAAATTCTTCACATGTAGATTTGATACGATCTAAAACGGATCTTATCTTTTGCGTTTCATCAACAAATTCGTAATTATATATTTCTTTTATAAACATTCATCCGGTTTCTGTTGAAATGGCTAAATAAATATTTTAAAAATACGTTAATTTTTCTTTTTTCTTCGGATATTGTTCCTGCTTTTAATAAAGTTTCTGACACTTTTAAGTCTCCTTTTATTTCCTTTATTCAAGGATTCTACCTCTTTATCATCACAAAAACAAGAAAATTTCACGACCTGTTAATCTGGCTTCTTCAGTGATGACATCGATCAGCTTTTGGCCATCAATCAGTCCGCCGAGCGATTTGATCCGCTGTAGATATTGGGCTTTATCCCTTGTTCAAAAAGGGTTTTGATTATGCCAAGATGTGCGGCGCCGCGGTATCCCGCTTTCTTTCTGCAAAACCACTTCTGCCCGGGTTAAGATCCGCAATTGGCTAAAAAAACACGGCGAGATTGTTCCGGAAAGTCAAAGTCATCCAAAAAGTGCGCGATGTCTACAGTGTTAGGCGGTAATCGGGAATGTCCACATTTACTTCGACACAAATTTGTAAGTATTCAGAGTTATAGAAATAAAAATAAGGACTGGACTCAAAATGGGAAGT
>JASEHX010000023.1 GCA_030018645.1 Candidatus Margulisiibacteriota bacterium
CTTCTTTGATTGCCTCTTCCCTTTCCTTTTCGGTCATATAGGTCTTTTGCTTTTCGGCAAACTTTTCTTTTTCTTTTTTTTCCTTAATTTCCCTTACTTTCAGGACCGATTGCAGATCGTAATCAAATTTTTTGCCGGCTTTGGGTTCTTTGGCCATTATTTAAATATTCCTATCATGCGGCTGACTGTTTCCTCAAATTTAATCTTTTCAAAAGTGCCTTGTTTTAGGAAATTATTGACCTGCTCGATTTTTGAGATGGCATAATCTATTTTAGGGTTGCTGCCTTTAACATATGCTCCGATGTTGATTAAATCTTCCGCCTCATCGTAGCGCGCCAAAACTTCGCGCAGTTTTGCCGCGGCCGCCTTTTGTTCGTTGCCCGTCAAGTTGGTCATCAAACGCGAAACGCTTTGCGGGATATCAATGGCGGGATAATGGTTCCGGGCGGCAAGGGCGCGGGATAAAACAATGTGGCCGTCCAGGATCGAGCGGGAATGGTCGGCAATCGGCTCATTGAAATCATCACCTTCAACTAGAATTGTATAGAAAGCCGTAATGGTCCCCACGACCGAAGTTCCTGACCTTTCCATTAACCGCGGCAATAAAGCAAATACCGACGGAGTATACCCCTTGGTGGTTGGCGGTTCGCCGGCGGCAAGTCCAATTTCCCTTTGCGCCATGGCAAAACGAGTTACCGAATCCATCATCAAAATAACCATCTTGGCCTGGTTGCGAAAATATTCAGCAATCGCGGTGGCTACAAAAGCGGCTTTTAAGCGGATGAGGGGAGGCTGGTCGGAAGTAGCGACGACTACCACTGATTTTTTGAGCCCCTCTTCACCCAAGGATTCTTCAATAAAATCACGCACTTCCCTGCCCCGTTCGCCGACCAGCGCAATGACGTTAACATCGGCTTCGGCATTGCGGGCAATCATTCCCATGACGGTGGATTTTCCCACCCCCGAACCAGCAAATATACCAATACGCTGTCCCCTGCCAACCGTTAGTAAACCATCAATCGCCCGAACCCCTACTTTTAATATTTCAGTTACCCGGGGACGTTTTACCGGATCGGGAGGATCAGCATCCAGCGGGCAATCGATTTGCGCCTCAATCGGCCCCTTGCCGTCGATTGGCTCCCCCAATCCATTGAGAACTCTGCCTAAAACGGCATTGTTTACTTTAACCGTCAGCGGTTTCCCGGCCGCAGTTACTTGCGCCCCGGGAGAAATGCCGGCGGTTGAACCAAGAGGCATAAGCAATACCCGATTTTCACGAAAACCAACCACTTCGGCGTAGGATTCGCGATTTTCTTTGTCGATGCGGATAGAACACAAGTCGCCGACAGAGACCCCGCCGACCTGGGCTTCGATAATTAGTCCGACAACTTGGATAACTTTACCGATGACTTTTACCAGGTCAGCGCGCAAGACCGCGCGGTGGTACTTATCAAAGTCAATGTTCATCTTGCTCGGTTTTCTTGAGGGCCTCTTCAATTGATTTTATCTTGGTGGAAATGCGCGAATCAATAAAACCAAGGTTGGTCTCTACCAGGCACCCGCCGGCTTCAACATTGGGGTCTTCAATAATGGAAAAACTCTTTACCCCGTCCAGCAATCCGGCCAGCCGGTCCTTGTATCTTTTTAAATGTTCGGCGTCATCGTGATTTACTCTGACAATAATCTGCTCGCGGTCCGAAACTCGGGAAATTGCTTCAGCTACTATATTCAAGCATACATCGCGATGCAGTGACACTTCGGATCGTATGATTTGCTCGGCGACTTTAAGTGATAAGCGCAAAATTTCGCTTTCGGCGTCTTTTATGATCTGCTTCCTTTCATTGACCGCCCGATTTAGTGTCCCTAGTGCTTCTTTGATCTTTTCGGCGGCTTCTGCTTTCCCTTCTTCCCGGCCTTCGGCCACCGCCTCCGAGCGGATGGCATCGGCTTCCCCTTCAGCCGCTTCAATGATCTTTTGCGCCTCGCTTTTCACGGCAGGAATGTCTTGCTGGGCAGGGAGAATATTAACTGCGCTTGGCTTGGGAATGGCCAGCGGCTTTTTTACCGGAGGGGCAATCTCCTTTTTCTTTATTTCAATAAAACCGGTCTCTTCAATGCGGTTGCGTTTGATCAATCCCATAATTTATTTAAATAACCTTTCGGCAAAAAGGGACTTGAGCTTCTCGCTGATCAAAGGAGACAAAGAATTGGTTTTTAATGAAGCGATTAATTCTTCGATGATGGTTTTATCGCGGGTCATGCCAGCCAGTGCGTCATATCTTTCTTCTTCTCCCATTATTGACAATAAGTAAGCGATCATCTGCGGCCTTTCGTACATTAATATTGAATATGATTTTCGGGGTGCGGCGGGCCTTGGCCTGGCTCCCAAAACCGGGGGACGACTGCTTTCCGGCAGGGCAAAAAAGCTCTTGAATTCCGATAACACTTCGGATAACGCTTCAGGGGAAGGCGAAGGCAAATGATTGACCCCGGCCGCGATCAGGTCGGCCACTTCATTGGGAAGGTAGCGCAGGATGCGGCCGGCCGTTTCGGCCCCCAAAATTGACAAAAAGATCGTTGCTTTTTCTCTGCCGGTTAATACCATAATTATTCGGTTAACCAAGAACGCAATAGTTCGGCGATCCGTTCCGGGTTGCTTTCTGCCATACCTCGGATATTTTCAATCATTGACGGTTTTGCAGCCGGAGCCGCCGGCGCTGCTGCCGGCGTTTGTGCCTTAGCGCTCCCGCTAAAAGGCGGCATAACATTTTTTTTGCCGCTGCCCCGTCTCAAGATTAAGATGATTATTACGATAACAAAAACTATTCCCAGCACCCAGAAAAGATAGATGGGTACCCCAAACCAGAGATTTTGCTTTTCAAAAAGAGTTTGCAGCTGCTTCTTTTCAGCTTCAATGGGCGGCGTAGCTAAATGGAACGGCACTTTTTGAATAATGATCCTATCCCCGCGCTGTTTGTTATAGCTAATCGCGGCGGCAACTGATTTAAAAGTAGTGCTCTTTAATTGTTTATTAACATCCACCCGATTATCAATAAGAATGATAGCGCTGGTTTTCTTTACTTTTAAGTCGCTAAGTTCGTATTCGGTTGATGTTGGCGGCTTTTTTAATTCGGCATTAACCTTCACAATAATGCTGTTGATGGGATAAAAGCGGTTTAATACTTCTTGGGCCTTCCCGGCTAAGTCGGCCTCTAATTCTTTTTTTGCATGCAGTTTCAATTTCTTCTTTTCTTCGACGGACAGTTTGGCGTAAGGAATGGGGCCGAACTCAATTGTCTTGGGTATTGTGGTTGTAGTTGTAGAAGTGGAAGCAGGAGCCGGTTTAATTGTTTTGGTGGTAGTAGTGCCTGGAGCCGCTTCTGTAGAAATGATTATCTGTGAAACAGCTTGCTGCGGTAGCGGCGCTGGCGGCAGGGCTTCAATTTCGGCCCGTACAACCGGCTTGGTGTTCAATATCCGGCCGGTATTATCAACTATCGTCACATTTTCCGGCTGGAGATTTTCGACACTGCTGGCTACCAGATGGATAATCCCGTTAATCTTTTCACTGGATAATTCTGCTCCCGGTTTCAACTTTAACAACACCGATGCGGTAACCGGCGCTTTGTTCTCTTCAAACAAATTGGTTTCAGGGATAACAATCTGTACCCGCGCATCATCAATGGCCTGCAGACGCAGAATGGTGCGGGAAAGCTCACCCGAAATGGCCCGGATTAATTGTATCCGCCGGTCAAAATCGGTGGCGCCCAGTTTTGATTCATCGAAAATTTCCCAGCCCACTACCCCGCCAGCCGGTAAATTCTTCTCGGCTAAACCTAATCTTGCCTGGTCGGCCTTGTCTTTTGGTACGGCAATTGCCCGCCCTTGGTCCTTAATTTCATAGGAGACATTCAGTTCTTTTAACCTGGCAACAACACTGGCGGCATCCTTTAAATCTAAATTGGTATAAATGGTCGTAAATCCAGTGCCGGAGCCGCGCACCATAGGAACACAGCCGCGCAAAAGGAAAAAGAATACCGCCACCACCATCACCGCCACTACCCCGCCTAGAAGCAGTAAGCGCCTAAAATCAAATCCGGCCGGTACCGGTTCTGCCATTATTGTGTGTCTCCTACATCAAACTAAATCTGGATCTGTAATACTTCCTTGAAACTGGTAACCGCTGTATTGATCGAAGTTACCGCAAATTGTACGAGAATATTGGCTTTGGATTGGGCAATCATAACCTCGTGTAATTCAGCCTGCCCCGCCCTAAATTTTTGGATCAGCTGGTCGGCATGCATTTCGGCCTGGCTTACGTTATTAAGCGAATCAACCGCCCGTGACAGTAAGTCTTCAAAGGCGTTTGCCGAAAGGCCGGAAGCGGGTGTCTTGATGCCAATATCAACCGATGGAGAAGCAATGGCGCCCTCCGGCGCTTGCGCTAAAAAATCGTCATTAAGTATTTGCGCCAGCTTTAATTCCGCATTAACCGGGCTGATTTTTTCTGCCATTTATTCCTCCATGGTTACTGCAGGGTCAATGTGTCTTGGATCATTTTCTTAGAAGCATTAAAAGTCGATATATTAGCATTGTACAGCTGTGACGACGCTATTTTGTCAACCAATTCTTTTGACAAATCAACATTGGGGTATGAAACATATCCGTTAGTATTAGCGTCGGGATGGGAAGGATCGTAAACCATGCGGAAAGCGGTTTTATCCTGGACGACTTCGGTAATTTCTACGCCGCCGCTTTCCTTGGCAACCAGGCTGCTTTCGGCAATAGATAATTCATCGGCAAAAGAGAGCGCTTTTGCCTGCCGCATCGGCACCAGGCGGCGGTAAGGTTCACCATACAATGTCCGGGTCGTGTTGATGTTGGCGATATTGGAGGCGATGTATTGCTGGGCTATTATTTCGGCATCCATGCCGGATCGGCTGATTTCCATTGCCCGATAAAGTCCCATTTATGGTTTACCTCCTTCCCTGCGTGGCAATAGTCCGTAAAGTATTGAATTTCGACGCCATCATCTTAACATAACTGGAATATTCGAGCGAGTTTTTAGCCAAATCAGCCAGCTCGTCCTCTAATATTATTTTAGTGTTTTTCTCCCTTTCAACTGCCTGCATCAATTCTTCGTCAAAGGTCAGCGCCTTGTAATTGGGCGTATTGGCATTGGCAATGTTATTCGCAATCACTTCCTGCCGGCGGGTCAATATTTCCATGGCTTTTTCTACGGTATCAATTGGTTCGCCGAACATTTCTATTTTGTTATCAACCATGTTTAATCCTGCTTTTGATGATATTAATCGATTTTGCGATTAACCGGCATACTTTTGGCCGGGATAACTTCAGTTGTCTTGCAATGGTGCGCTGGTTAATCCCTCTTGAAAAGAATAATTCAACCACCCTTTTTTGTAAAGGGGGTAAATTTTGGACCACACTGCGGATCCGCATTTTTAATTCGTCAAATTCGGCTTCTGAATCAGGAGTGGTTTCGCCCGGCACGGCCGCTTCAATGCCGACCGAGGACATTTCTTCAATAGACAACAAATACATGAGGGCTGAAGCCGATACGATTTTTTTGATCCTTTTTATGGCGGACTTAAATTCATCTTCCGTCAATTCTTTCTTTTCCAATAACTCCTCCTCTTCTTTTTCCTTCTTGCTGACGACGGCTTTTACGCCCTTTTTGGCCAAATCGCGCACCATGACCTGAACACGATAAGGCACCGGACTGTAATTTTTTAATCCGTCAAGGATTTCGCCGCGAACGCGGTAAGAAGCGTAAGTTTCAAATTTTACTCCGCGATGGGGGTCAAAATTATCGGCGGCTTTCATCAACCCCACTGTGCCGTCAGAGACCAGATCATCATATTCGATATTAGGAGGAAGACCTTTGCCTGAAACCATGGAAGCAATCGAATGGACCAGCGGCATATAGGACTCCAGCGCCTGGGGCAGTACTTTCCGTTTCTTCTTGGCTTTAATCATTGCCAATCAGATCGCTCCCTTCATCTTCTTGATTAGTCGATAAAGCCGCGGTCTGTTTTTGGGTGGTTGGATTAATTGAACTAGAAAGCAAACTGTCCAGCAAGTCGCCGGACAAGGCCTTATTTTTTACCAATTCTTCGGATAATTGGTTGAGCATAATGTCTGACCCGTACGTGGCAGTTAAACTATTATTATCTTCATCGGTTAATCCCATTTTTGACGGTTTGAAAGCATGCTTTAACAGCTCTTTATAAAAGATGGCTAAAAATTCTTCCTGCACTTTTTGCCGGACCTGTATGTCACTAGCCGCCGCTGATTTGTATTTCTGTAAAGCTAAAAGGGCATCGGTATTATTGGCATTGATCCCTTCAAACATTAGATCACCTCAATTCCCGCTTTTATCGCCCCTACCCTTTTCATGGCCTGCAAGATGGCAACCAAATCTTTGGGGGAAGCGCCGATCCTATTCAATGCTTTGACTAAACTGGACAATGATGCTCCTGCCGGGATGGCCCGGAGCTTGGCCTGCGGCCTTTTAATTTTAGCGGTGGACAAAGCGCGATAGCTGTTTTCATCCATAGAAACATCGGTTGCATTGCCTTCAGAGTATAAATTGATATCATCAATCAATACGTCTATCCCAGCATACGAAACTGCTACCGGCGCAATCCGCACATTTTCGCCAATAACAATGGTGCCGGTACGTTCGTTAACGACGATTTTAGCCACCACTTCCGGGATAACGGTTAAATTTTCCACTTTGGCAATAAGACTGATTAGATCCTCCTCGCCGGCCAAAGGGATAGAAATAGTCCCGGCATCTTTGGCTACGGCATCTAATCCGCTGCGGCGGATTGAATCAACCGCCCGGTTGGCAGTAGTAAAATCAGGCTCATTAAGCACAATAGTCAGAACGCCTTTATCGCCTAAATTGACCGGTACTTCTTTCTCGACCAGTGCCCCTCCCGGGATCCGGCCGGCATTGGTTTGCCGTTGTTTAATATAAGGAACGATAGGTGAACTGGGTTCAACCCCAACAATCAAACTGCCTTGCGCAACCGCGTATATTTTGTCATCAACCCCGTGCAGAGGGGTGATGAGAAGCGTCCCGCCCTGCAGAGAAGTAGCGTCACCCATCGAAGCGACATTGACGTCAATTTTCTGTCCAGATTTGATGAACGGCGGCAGTGTGGCAGTGACCATGACCGCTGCTACATTGCGTGACTTAAAGTTAACCGACTGCGGCACAACCCCCATTCGGGACAGCAAATTGGTTAACGCTTGCTGGGTAAATCCGGTAGCTGTTTTGTCGCCGGTATTGTATAAGCCGACAACCAATCCAAAACCCATCAATTGATTATCGCGTGCTTCTAAAATATGGCCGATATCTTTGATGCGGGCAGAAAGAGACGCCGCATGAGCAGGTAAACAAAGGGTCAAGCAGCAAGCAGCAAGGGTCAAGAAAAAGATAATACTATATTTCTGTCTTAGCATGTTAAAATAACCAATTAAAGAAGCGCGTTAGCCAGCCCGGCTCTTCGCCTTCCGCTACGGTGCCGGTTCCTTTTACTAAAAGTTCTGCATTGGCTACCTGGTATGAATAAATTGTGTTTGCTCCGCTGATATCTTTGGGCCTAACTATGCCGGTAATGGTAATTTCTTGGATTTCGTCGTTGACGGTAACTTTGTGTTTTCCCATAATTGACACATTGCCATTCGGCAGGACATCGGTAACCCAGGCTGAAATGCGGGCCGTAACACTGCTAGTGCGGGTAGTTTGTCCTGAACCAGTAAATTTGTTGCCCCACTGGGCGGCGATTTGGTTATTGGTACCGACAATAGGCGCAAGCTGGGTTAAAGTGTGGGTTAATTTTGCCGACAACTCATCTTTTTTGTCGGTCTTAGTACCAGCCTTATTTTGGGCCGACGTGCTTTCAATAATCAAAATGTTGATAATATCCCCCACTTTGTAGGCCTTTTCCGTGCTGTAAGGCGAAGCGCTTTCTTCACTCCAGACAGAATCAGCGAAAGCGGACGACAAGCAAGTGAAGAGTGAAAGGATAAGTATAACAGCCCTCACCCTGTTCGTCATAACTTTACCTCAACTTTATCCGCCGCAACAATTTTTGCTTTAAGAGTTTTCTTGGACTCATCACATTTGACCGAGATCTCATCGCCCATATTTCCTTCATCCATCGCAATGCCTCTAGTTTCAATTTTAACCTTGTCCGATATCACTAGAATTGTAACCTTTTCTCCCCGATGAAGCAAAGGTTTTTTCTTGATCATCCATTCAAAGATAACGCTTCTTTTGGGAATAGAAGATTTTACTTCCCGGGTCAACACATCGTCAACGGAATAAAAATATTTTTCCGGGAGAAGCGCGATATCCTTAGCTTCAATCGTTATATCATCGGGCGCAATGATTTCTTTCCGGCGCAAAGTTTTTGACGCCGCAACAATTTTTCGAAAAACTTCGATTTTTGCCCTAATGAGATATTTGGCGGTTTTATTGTTTTCTTTAACTTCGATGGGAAAAATAACACTGCCCGCCGGTCGGAAAAGATGGCTGACCTGGCCGATCTTAACAGCCGCTTTGTCTCCATAGGCGGCTATTTTTTCAAAAGTATCTTCCGGATATTTAAAAGTAATGCGGATGTCATCTTTGGCCCAAGCGGGATGCTTGGCAAGGACAAAAGACCGAATCTTTTCAGAAATGATATGTTCCGGGTCAGTTAAAGCCACGGAGGGACTAACAAGAATTAAAAAAGATAAAGCAAACACATAAACAGCCCTCATGATTATCATGCCTGCTTCATGGCGGTTAGGTTACCCAGCATTGTCTCATAAGATTGCACCGCTTTAGTAATAGTATCAAATACTTTTTGCGCTATGACCAGGTCCATCATGGAAGTAATCACATTAACGTTTGACTGCTCCAGGGCATATTGCCGGATCTTGCCGAAACTTTCTTCCCCGGCTGTTCCGATGATCTCTTCTCCGGATGAATCAGTCGCTTGGTATAAATTTTGTCCGATATTTTTCAGCCCATACTTGTTGGGAAAGCGGACTAAACTTATTTGGCCAAGTTCAGAGTAAGTGGTCTCATTGTTAATTGCGTAATAGACCGTTCCATCCTGCTGTATTACCAGCGAAGTGGTCCCTTCCGGCAAAGTGAGTTCCGTATCCAAAATATGTCCGTTGGGATCAACAATATTCCCTTGATCATCGGCATGAAAGTTGCCGGCGCGGGTATAAGCATAGGTAGTCCCATCCGCCATTTTGACCCTGAAAAAGCCGTCGCCTTCAATGGCCAGGTCTAGCGGCCGGCTGGTTGTTTCCAGCGTCCCTTGCGAAAAATCATGGTTGGTAGCGGCGATGCGCACCCCCGTCCCATATTCAACATTTACCGGCGTCGGCTCCTCCGCCGACATGGCATCATTGAGGATATCTTTGAATTCCTTGTGGATATAAAAAAGATCTTCCATTTCAGAACGGATTTTCTTGTAAGCAATAGTTTTTGCATTGGCCAAGTCATTGGTAATATTTAAAACCATATCTTCCGTAGCGGATAAACCGGTGGCTGCAACGTAAAGCGGCTGGAACATAATGGCACCTCCTTAACTAACTAACGACACGTCCCGATTTCATCGGGACTACGACGAACGACTTACAACTTCCCTAATTCTTGGGCTTTGGTTAAATCGGTATCTCGGTCGCGCACGATACGGCTGATGATTTCCTGGTTTTTCTCAATAATAATCATATCCATCATTAATTTTGAAATGTCCGCATTTGAAGTTTCAACATACCCCTGTATTAAGCGGGGATCTTCGACATCTGTAACGGTTTGGTCGTTATCTGCCATTTTAAAAATACTGCCGGTTACTCTTTCGAAATTTTGCTGTGATTCCGGCATGATTACCCTTAGCCGGTCAACCACTACCCCATCGGCTTTAATATCGCCATCCTGCGTAATTTCTACGTTTGCTCCCGCCGGGATAACAATTTGTCCGCCTTGCCCAATTACCGGATATTGGCCGGCGGTAGTGAGAAGCCGACCATCCTTATCGACCAGGAATCGGCCGTCGCGCGTAAAACCCATTCCCCAGTTGCCTTCGACTACAAAATACCCGTCCCCGCCAATGGCACAGTCCAATTGATTTTCAGTTTTCATCAATGCCCCATGGGTTGTGTCACGATATGAATCCTCTACCCTGGGCTTCATGGGTGATAAGAAAGTAAATTTTTGCTGGGCTATTTCCAGCTCAAGCGGGAAAGAGCGTTTGACAACGGAGGATTTTTGGTACCCTGGCAATTGCGCGCTGACAATATTGTCCATAAGCGTGCGCGCATCTTGATCTGCTCCGTCAAGGCCGGCACAGCCGATTTCTAATATTGGGTCAGACATGCTGAATGAATTATAGGATGCTGATAGCTGATTGTCAACCGGAATTATGGCGAGAAAAAGCTATTTTTTTTCTTCTTCACGAAGCTTCTTAACTACCCGTTCGCGCTTCTCGGCCATGCGGTCAAGCTTATAAACAAAAAAGAGCACTTCCGCCACCAAAGTATACAATTCCGGCGGTATTTCGGTGTCCATTTCCAGCTTAGCGAGCAATTTTGCCAGTTCCGGGTCTTCATACAGCGGAATTTTGTTGTCTTCCGCAATGCGTAAAATCTCATCGGCCATAAGTCCCCGCCCGGTAGCCAGCACCAGCGGAGCTCGATCTTTATCAACATCATAACGGAGAGCAATAGCTGTTTTTCGCTCTTCTGCCTTTTTTTCTTCAGCTTCTGCCATCTTTTTTTCCTTAGGCCTCAATATCAATTCGTTTCAATAAATCGTCCAGCCTGGGTATCATAGGTATAAGGTATGGTTTGATATTGCACATAGCCGGGTCAACTTTTACCTGGTAGCCGGTGATCATGTAATTTTGGTTGGCCAGTTTTTGTTGAAAATCGCCGTACTCCTTGGCAATTAAGGAACGCCCCTGTTCGCCGTAGTCCTTTTCCGAAAAAACAAAAACAATATAAATCTTGTTGTCTTTTATATACATAGATACAATCATTTTCCCCATATTGGTCGTTTCCATTGACATCACAACTTGGGTATTGTGCGGGTCAACCTGCGATTCTTTCCCTTCCCCATCGCGCTTGATCACTATCTCAAAATCTTTCGGCGGAGAGGTCATGGCATTGGGAATTTGATGGTAGATATAATTGATTTCTTGCCTGCCCTGCTGGGATAAAATAGCTTGTGATAAAAGATTTTGTAATACCCCATCCAGTTTCCCTTGAAAAGAGGATAACGTTGATGATAAGACTTGTGCTTCGGCCGAATTGCCGGCGGGGGCTTTCTCCTGTAAGCCCTGCAATAATGATTTCAAAGCGCGGACATCATTGATCCGGTTTTGGCGGGCAGTAACTTTCTCTCCGGCTGATTTTTCGGTAATATTCCGAAAATTTTGGTCAAACTGCGCTAAAAGCGAACTTATTTGGGCAACGAGATTGGCATCCAGCAATGCCTTCCCCATGCCCAGGGCCGAAGTTAAATTGCCAATTGATTCCTGCAATCCTAATAATTGGGAAGCTAGCCCCGGATTTTCAGCAAAATATTGTCCCAATACTTTCACCGCTTGGGGCGAATCTATCCCTTTCATTAATAGTAGTACCGCCGCCTCTTGGGTGGCTTGGGACATATTGGTCCCTTGCAGCATGTTTAATAATTTTACAAAATTGGCCCGCGAAATTTCTACCCCGCTGCGCAGCATAAGGGAGGCTAGTTTGGTATTAAAGTCCGTCGGGTTGATTTGGTTGTTTAATAAATGGGTGCGGATATCTTCAACTGTTAATGGGCGGGCAACTGAAGGTGCGGCTTTGGCCGGTGCCGCGGCAGGAGTACTGGGCTGTGTTGGTTGAGCTGGAGCGGCTTCCTCGGGCTTAGTTGGAGCGGTACGGGTTGGAACCCCTCGTACTCCTCCGGCAGTTTGGGCATCTTGCGCCGAACTTACTGGCGTGGAAGATGATTTACCGGTAGGCCAAATGATTGGTTTTCCGGGATGAACGCCCCCGCCTTCGGTTGTAAATTCAGCCATCTCAATTTCTTATTTCTTATCTTCGCTTGCCGCTTTTTCTTTGGCAGGAGCCGTTTTTTCTTTAACTGGAGCAGCTCCGGGCGCCGCCTTTTCTTTAACGCTTTCTTCAGCCGCCGCTGCGCCAGCTTCGGCGGCAGCCGCTTCTTCCGGCGTCAGGACTGGAGCAGGAGCAGCAACTTCTTCTTCCTTGGTCGGCAGTGTTACCGAAGCAATCAACTCATTTTGGGAAGATATGATTTCAATCTTGTTAGAAACGGGCAGGTCTGAAACCTGCAGTGAATCATTAATTTTTAGATTGGAGGCGTCGACTGTATACTTATCCGGCAAATCACCGGGGAAACAGCGGATTTCAATTTCCCGCAAGCCATGCACTAAAACACCGTTTTCATCCTTAACCCCAATGGGGATTCCGACAAGTTCAACTGGTATTTTGGCCTTAATTTTTTCATCCATGACAATATGTTTAAAATCAATATGGATAATATCATCGGTCACGGGATTTCTTTGCAATGCATATGTGATTACCGGCACCGTTTGGGCATTTTTGCCGTTTTCGATGACCAAATTAAAGATTAAGTTGGTCCCGCTTTCAGAACGGAGGATTTTTTTGGTGAATTCCTGGGCATCAACCGCTACTGGAGTTGCTGAAAATTTTGAACCATAAACGACAGCTGGAATAAAACCGGATCTTCGGACCTTATCCGACTGTTTTCCTAGTTCGCTTCTTTCTTTGCCTTTTACCTCAACTTTGGCCATAGCTTTATCTCCTTGTAATAATTCAGTTTATCATATTAAATCTTGGTTTTCAACTGATACCATTTCAATATGTCTCTTGCCACATAAGCGGACGAACGATCGCCGTGTTCGCCATGCTCAACAAATGCCACGATAACGATTTCAGGGTTGTCCGACGGCGCGTAACAAATGAACCAGGCGTGCGGTTTTCCGGGATTTTCGGCCGTTCCCGTTTTACCCGATGCCGGAAAATCGGGGATTTTCGCGGCAATGCCGGTAGCCCGGTCAACTACGTCACGTAAAGCTTGGCGGATGATCTTCAGGGTTTCAAGTGAAGCTGGGACCTTTTTGACAACTTGAGTTTGTCCACGATACAAATATTTGCCCTGTTGGTCCTTGATTTCTTCAACTACATAGGGTTTATACATCTCCCCTTTTGCCAAGCCCGCATACAGCACCGCCATTTGTAGAGGGGTTACCTGAATGTACCCCTGACCTATCCCATAATTGATTGATTCGCCTTCGTACCATGATTCATGCCGTGCCGCTTTTTTCCAGGCCTTGGTGGGGACCAAACCGCGTTTTTCTTGCGGTAAATCAATACCTGTTTTCCTCCCCAGGCCAAACTTTTCAGCGTACTTTGCTAGAGTGTCCGGACCAATCCTTAAACCTAATTGGTAAAAGACCACGTCGCATGACTGCACTAATCCTTCAACCATTGTAATCAGCCCATGTCCGCTTTCCTTCCAACACCGGGCGATACGATTATTTAATCGGAAAAATCCCGGACAATGAATCACTTCGGTTGGTTTGGCTAACTTTTCTTCCAGGGCAGCGGTTAAGGTTACCGGTTTAAAAGTTGACCCCGGAGGAAAAATGGCAAGGGCCCGGTTCATAAAAGGGTGGCGGGAACTCTTAATATAACTCCAATCGCTTTTCTTGATGCCTTTAACAAATAAATTGGGATCATAATTGGGATGGCTGGTTAAAGCCAAAATTTGCCCATTGTTCGGATCTATAACAATTACCGCCCCCGTCTTTTCGCCCAGAGCTTTTTCCACTGCTTCCTGCAGATCAATGTCAATGGTCAATTTCATATCTGCGCCGGGAGAAGGCGGCAATGATTCTAAAACACGCAAAGGATTGCCCAAAACGTCAACTTCCACTTTCCTGCCGCCGTCTGTGCCTCGCAGTTCCCTATCATATATCTTTTCTACCCCGTCCTTGCCGATGAAATCCCCGGCCTTATAACCTTGGTCCTTCAAGTTTTTCAACTCATCTGCCTGTATCTCCCCGATATAACCCAAAACATGGGAAGCCGCATCCCCAAAAGGATAGCGCCGCACTGGATAACTGCGCACGACAACCCCGTCCAGATCGCTTTTTCTTTCCTCAATCCTTACAGCAATATCTTTTTTTATATTGTCTTTTATTATGATTGGTTCTGTCGCCGATATTTTGTATTCAATTTTTTCACCCAATAAATCACTCAGGGCGTGAAGAATTTGTTTTCTCCCTGTTTCATTTTTTTTGTTTAGTATATAAGGCAAGACGTGTACAGAAAAAACCGGCTGGTTATCGACAATTACTTTTCCTTTGCGGTCGTAAATAATTCCCCGCGGGGCCAAGTCAATAACCAGTTTTGCGGCATTCAATTCGGCCAGTTTAGCTAATTTTTCGTGCTGGACAATCTGCAGATACAGCAAGCGCAGAAACAGGACCGCCATAATAACCGCAAAAGCCGCCATCAAATAAGCATTGTGTCCCTGTTTTTTCTTATTGAGATTTACCATCATTTAACTCTTTTATAATCGGATACAGAAT
>JASEHX010000133.1 GCA_030018645.1 Candidatus Margulisiibacteriota bacterium
TTTAGGGTAATTTAATCCGGGACATTTGGGGTGGTTTAATTCGGGACGTAACAATCTAACTTTAGAATTGCTCTTAGGAGGAGAGAGCCCTCTGCTCCTTCTGTGCGTCCGGCTTCAATTAGCTTGGCTCCAATGCATCCCAATTCTTTACAAGTTATATTAGGCAAAGGCGGGAGCGCAGAAATAAAAATTCCCCTTTCGCTTGCCAAGGGGGCTGTCGCCTGGGTCCGCGCGGGGACTTATGCCTATAAAATTGTGGTACAGGCAAAATCCTTTACCCTCCAGCGCTATGATCAGATTAACGGCCAGCCAATAGGGAAAGAACGGAGGAGCCCTTGCTCTGCCGAATTGTTTATAGGAAGACAAAGGAAGATTAGCAGAGATAATTACTGTTTACCCGATGATCGCCGTCTTTCAAGAAGGCATTTTTCGGTTGCCGTAAGGGATTTTATGGAGGGAAGATATTTAACCATTAAAGACCAGACTTCCAAATTGGGGACAGGGATTGAATTTGAGCTTGGTACTACCGAAGCAACAACGACTAATGTTGAGTTCTTAAGGAGGACACCTAAAAAGCAACTCGCTTTGTGCGGAGAGGCACTGCCAAACACTCCAGCAGAAAGTTACCAGTGCCATCTTGACGCAGCGGGAAGATTATCGGAAAAATCCAGCGAAGCTTCCTGGCCAGTCAACTTTATCTTTTCTATGGAGGGAAGAATAACCGGATGGGATCTTGTTGCACCCGATTTCCCATCCGAGATGCTTATTTTACTTTATGCCACAATGGCCCAGTATAACCAGGGGATTAAATAATGGTCGCGAAAATAGAAGGAAGTAATCCCTTTGCTGTTGCAAGAATTAATTCGGGTTAATCCAAAGTTGCTAGAAATATTTCAAGCGGGAGCATATGGATATTTTTTTCTTTGATAAAAGCATCTCGGGTAATGATGGTTAGCTTTTTGTTGCCAAGAGCCTTGGTAATTGGATAAAACTCACTGATTTTTATACTTTTCTGATATTTGACTTCAAAATATTCTTCGCCCCGCTTTGAGACACGGACAAAATCGACTTCTTTTTCTTTATCTAAACGGCCGTAAAAAAGACGGGAGGAGGGCATTCTCTTTAGATGCGCGGCGACTACCGATTCAACCAAGTGCGGATAAACGGCCGGATTGTCAATGAAGTGCTTTGAGAATGAAAACCCTTCGTCTAAGCTTTCTTTGATTTTTGCGTGCAGGGCATTAAGGATAAAAGGATCGAAAAAATAAAACTTATGATTTTTTTTAGGGTCAAACCGCTTTTGCGGAACCAAATAACAGTTCAAGCGGATCAGACAGTACAGCTCCTCAAAAAGCTCCAAATATTCAGCGGTGGTTCCATGCGATGCTAAACCGCTTTCTTTGGTTATTTCATAGAATGAAAGCGGGGTAGAAAGGGATAAAATTAGCTTGGCCAGCATCTGGTCGGCGAGCAGATCTGATTTGCCCATTTTATGTAAATCACCGGAAATCCAAGCGGTATAAAGTTTGTAAGTAAAGGTTTCGATCAAGTGGTTTTTATAGTACGAATTAATAACGGCGGGGAAACCCCCGCAAAGCAGATAGTCCCTGAATAAATGGCGGTAATGCAGCTTTTTGAATAATGCTTTTTCCGGCTCATTTTCTAAGAGGTCGGGCTTGGCGATCTTTATAAATTCTTTGAAGGAAAGAGGTAAAAATTCAAAATCAAGAATGTTCATCTTTCCTCGCCGTCCAGGCAAGCGCTCGGAGGAAAATTTAATATCAATGGTAGAGGAGCCGGTAAGCAGGAACAGTGTTCGCTTGCCCCAAGCCCCCTCCATGACTTCTTTAATGGCCCTTGGCCAATCGGCTACAAAAGATATTTCGTCTAAAAATATGTATAACATGCCGGAGGTTTTATGGGTAGAGAATTCGAGGTATTCCTTAAGAAGGGCTCCCAGTTCTTTGAAATCGGCAATCAGATTGCAGGAATAAAAGAAAATGTTTTGTGCCGGCACCTTTTTTGCCAGCAAATTCTTGATAATTAATTTTACTAAAGTGGTTTTGCCGATCTGCCTTGGCCCCCGCAAAGATAAAACGCCGGGCGTCAATAATGGGAAGGCGTCTTCCAGCGGATGGCGGTATTTATACTTTTGCAGCCCAAATTCTTTGATTTTGTCGTCTTCCTCAATAAAGGCGGCGTTTTCCCACCAGGGGTTCTTCTGCTGCAAATCAGTCAATTCAATCGTTGTATCCATCAGATACAATAATAGGCCTATTTTATGTATTTGTCAAATACAATCTATTGCAGAGAAAATAGACAGTTGGGATGGTTTTTGCATCAAGCTGAAATAAGCCCCGATTTAATAAAGATCGGATCAAAAGCGTAATTAGCTAAAGCTTCTTTGGCCCCTTCCTCCCGGTCAACCACCGAGATTACTTTGATTACTTTACAGCCGGCTTTTTCTACGGCTGAAGACAAAGTAAACTCGCCGGTCTTAACCGCCCCAGTTTCAAAGAGTAGTTTTTTAAGCCGTTCTTTTTCCGGCACTAGTCAGCCATTAAGGCAAAGGCGACCATTGCGGCCAGGATTAAAAACAACCCAACGCCGCCTTTTATTAATACCAGCAGGTCAGCCCGCCACAGATAAATCGCGCAAACACCCAAAGCCAGCAGAGCAACGCCAACTAACCCTTTAATTGCTTTTCCCATATCGTTAATCCTCCTTATAAGTGTGCTGTGAGCCATTATAGCAAGTGCGGGAGGGGGAAAGCAAGAAAAAGTGTTATCCGCAGTTTAAAAAGTAGCAGATTTCCGCAGTGATAAATTCCCCAGGT
>JASEHX010000134.1 GCA_030018645.1 Candidatus Margulisiibacteriota bacterium
TGCCGATCATCAAACGCACAAAGACCGGCCCTTCAACTGACGTTGAAGTCCTCGAAGATTTAGCCGGGCAAAAATTTGAGATTGCCGAAAAATTGATGGAATACCGCCAGCTCGCCAAATTAAAAAACACTTACGTTGACGTCCTTCCCACCCTCATCAACCCCAAAACCGGCCGGGTCCATACTTCTTTCAACCAAACCATTGCCGCCACCGGGCGGCTTTCCAGCTCTAACCCCAATCTGCAAAATATTCCCCTGGAACTGCGTTCGGCTTTTATTCCCGAAAAAGATGACTGGGTCATTATTGCGGCTGATTATTCTCAAATTGAGCTTCGGATCCTAGCTCATATGAGCCAAGACCAACAACTGATCAAGGCCTTTGCCGAAGGGAAAGACATCCACACTGCGACCGCAGCCGAAGTGATGGGCATCCCCGAAGATAAAGTTACCAAAGCAATGCGCTCGGCAGCCAAGGCAGTTAATTTCGGCATTATTTATGGGATGTCTGATTTTGGGCTGGCGAAACAATTGCGGATTAAGAAGAGCGAAGCCGCCGCTTATATTGAAAAATATTTCACCCGCCACTGCGGCGTAAAGGCTTTCCTGGAAAAGACAATTAGAGAGGCCAAAGAAAATGGTTATGTAACTACCCTCATGGGCCGAAAACGCCCGATCCCGGATATAAACAGTCCAAATTTTAGCCTTCGCTCCTTTGCCGAGCGGACTGCGACCAATACTCCTATCCAGGGCACTGCCGCTGATTTGATAAAGCGGGCTATGATCAATATAACAAGACACTTACGACTTACGACTCCTGCCTGCCGGCAGGCAGGTTACGACTTACGACTACTCCTACAAGTCCACGACGAATTAGTCTTTGAATGCCCTCAAACCGAAGCGACCCATCTAATGAAGCTTATTAAAGAAGAAATGGAAGCGGCGCTAGAACTCTCTGTTCCAGTGATCGTAGAAGTCAATTCCGGTAAAAATTGGGAAGAGGCAAAATAAACCCCCACACCCAAAGAGTTTGGTGTGGGGGTAAACTACACTGCCGCTTCCCTAAGATAGCGTGCCGCTTCCTCTGGAATAACCGTATTGATAAAGATCCCCGACCCCATCTCAAATCCGGCTGATTTAGTCACCTGCGGGGTAATTTTGAAATGCCAATGGTAATAATTGCTCTCCGCTGAATGGGTCGGAGCGGAAAACAAATTGAAATTATAGTCCGGTCCATTTAAGGACACTTTTAGCTTTTTAAGCACAGTTTGCATTACTCTTGCCAGTTCGCGGCAATTTTGTTCTGATATTTTGCCAAAATCAGACGAATGCTCTTTGGGCAGGATAAATATTTCAAAGGGCGAATGGGAAGCATAGGGGGTAAAAGCAAAATAGTTTTCATTCTCAAAGATAATCCGTTCCTTAAGCGCGGCTTCTTTTTTGATCAAGTTGCAATAAAGGCAATGCCCATGCTCTTCAAAATATTCATGAGCAACCAAAATTTTCTGGCGCAAAACCATGGGGATGATCGGCAAAGCCACAATTTGCGAATGGGGATGCATTAGAGAAGTACCGGCATTAGGGCCGTAATTTTTGAAAAGGATAATTGCTTCAAAACGCGGATCGGCCGCCATGGCCTGGTAGCTTTCCCTATAGGCTAAAAAAACCGCTTCAACTTGATCTTGGCCCATCGTCCACAGCGCCGCCAAATGGTCGGGCGATTCAATAATTACATCGTGTTTTCCAAAGCCATCCATAGAAATATAAAACTCGCCATCCGTTTTCCTTTCTTCGCTGCCCTGCAGGGTAAGGGCGGGGAACTGGTTGGGGATTACCCGCACCCGCCAGCCAGCCGTGTTCGGAGCAGTTCCTGGTTCTCGAAAAGCAAAGCTTTCGGGAGGAGTTTTCCCTTCATGACCAGGACAAAAAGGACACTTATCGCTGGTATCTTTTGAAGAAGAAGGCACCGGAGTTTTAAAATCCTCTGGTCGTTTTGCCCGCTCGGTAGCAATAATCACCCATTCTTTGAAAAGAACATTATAACGCAGTTCAGACATATTTTATCCTTTCTTCTTTGCCTGGACTGGGAATTTGACAAGCGCTTTTTGGGCCAGATCATCTATGCCCAATTTGCCGCCCTGCAAGCTCGATGCTCCGCTTTCCCATACTTCTTTAAGGGAATTAACATTGCTGAAATAATACACCCAAATGGTTATTGCTTGGACGGGCCTAACAACCGTTTCCTTTCGCGTTAACCCTTTGAAAGAAGGATCAGCTAAGGTAGAGGAAAACGGCCCAATCTCTTGATAAAAGTCCTTATAAATCAGCGCGGTTTGCTTGTATCCTTTTTCATCGGTATAGATATTAACACTGCGCACTTCATTGGTTAAACTAAATAATATTATCAGTTGATTGCTGCCGGGAATAATCCGATCATTATAAGTGTACCCTAGCTGCGTCAGATCATTAATAATTTGCTGGCGCGCTTCCAGTTCGTCATCCGAGCGCGCGGGAGAACCAAGTGCAAAATTCTGGATACTGCTAAAAGCTGCCTTTTTATCAAAGACCGCATAAGTGTCTGAAAGCGAATCAAGTGAGGGAAGCTGTGAAGAGGGCTGCGACATGGCAAAACCAACCGAAGCTAAGACAAAAAAAACAATTACCAACAAATTAAATATTTTCATTTGTTCTCCTTTGCATGCGATTTTAACATTTAATAATGTTATAATCAATTTATCCCTCATCCGCTTGCACTAGAGATTCTCACCCTCTCCCAGCCTGCCTGCCCTCCTTCGGCGGGTAAACCGGCAGGCAGGAGGGAGAA
>JASEHX010000024.1 GCA_030018645.1 Candidatus Margulisiibacteriota bacterium
CCTTGCTTTGTAAGTCAAACCGACCAACGAATTGAAAAAACAAGGTCATTCTTTCTATTCTGGTTCTGATATCGAAATTATTGCCAAGCTAATTGCTTTGGGCGATGATTTTGTCGACGGGATCGAAAAAATGGCCCAAAAGGTCCGCGGCGCCTACGCCCTAATTATTTTATCCCGCGGAAAAATCTATGCCGCGCGCGACAAGCACGCTTTCCGCCCCATCATCATCGGGCAAAAAGAGGGCTCTTTGATCGTAACTTCCGAGTCGTGTTCCTTTATTAACCTTGGCTGTACGATTGTGAGGGATTTGAAACCGGGAGAGATTATTGAGATCGAAGGTGATAAATTTGAAACCAAGAAGATAATTCCTAGTCCTTTTGTACAATATTGTTCATTTGAATGGGTTTATACCGCCAATGTGGCGTCCACGATTGACGGCTTGCCGGTAGATATTGCCCGCCGCAACCTGGGCGCGGCCCTGGCGCGGCGCTATCCGGTCAATGTTGATGTTGTGGGGGCGGTCCCTAATTCGGGGATTGGCCATGCCATTGGATACGCGCAGGAATCAAAAATTTCTTTTGACGCGGTTTTTATTAAATATGATTATGCCAGCCGCAGTTATACCCAGCCCACCCAGGCGGAGCGCGATCGCGAGGCAAAAATTAAGTTGATCCCGGTCCCGGCCAAAATTGCCGGCCGCAGTGTGGTCATTTGCGACGATTCCATTGTCCGCGGCACCCAAATGAAAAACGATTTGGTGGTAAAACTCAGGAAGAATGGGGTAAAACAAATCCATGCCCGTGTGGCTTGCCCCCCGCTGAAAGCGCCTTGTATGTATGGCGTAGCTACGAGATCAAAAAAAGAATTAGCCGCCCATGGAAAGACGGTTGAACAATTAAAAGAATATATGGGACTGGACGGATTGGCCTTTAATACTTTGGATGATTTAAGTGCGGCTTTAGGTAAACCACTCTGCGATCTTTGCACTTCTTGTTGGACAGATCAGTATAAGGTTTAGAAAAATAAATTAATGAAAGATTATTGCGGCGTTTTTGGGATCTATAATTTTGTGCCGGACAGTCCGGCTAAAGCGGCCTATTATGGCCTCTTTGCCCTCCAGCACCGCGGACAAGAATCGGCCGGGATTGCGGTATCTGACGGAACAAATATTGTTTGCCATAAAGGGATGGGGCTGGTCAACCAGGTATTTGACGAAAAAACACTGCAGGGTTTAGCCGGGAATATTGCGCTCGGTCATGTCCGCTATTCCACAACCGGATCATCCATTATTGAAAATGCCCAGCCGATTGTGATTGATACCCGCTATGGGACCATAGCTTTGGCCCACAATGGGAATCTGGTAAACACGGCTGATTTGCGCAGTGAGCTAAAACAGCGCGGGATAAGTTTTCGAGGAACGTCGGATACGGAAGTGGTGGCGGCCATGCTGGCTACTTCTAAAATGGAAGATTTTGAAGAGGCCGTAGCTGATACTCTCAAGCACTGCAAAGGAGCGTTTTCCCTGGTCATCATGACCAAGGATAAAATTCTGGCAGTAAGAGATCCCAACGGCATCCGCCCCTTAAGCGTCGGTAAACTTGAGAATGGTTATGTTGTAGCTTCAGAAACTTGCGCCATGGACATTATCGGCGCCCAATATTTGCGGGATGTAGCCAACGGCGAAATGATAGTCATTGATAAAAATGGTTTGCATTCTAAAACTTGGCATTTGGGAGAAAGGGAAGCTTTGTGTGTTTTTGAATATATTTATTTTGCCCGTCCCGACAGCGTTTTGCACGGGCGCAGTGTTTACGAAGCGCGGGTTCATATGGGCAAGTGTTTAGCAGAGGAGCATCCGGTTGAAGCCGACATGATCATGCCAGTCCCCGAATCCGGTGTCCCGGCGGCGATTGGTTTCGCGGCAGAGTCTAAAATCCCTTACGGTGAAGGATTGATAAAAAACCGCTATATCGGGAGGACTTTTATCCAACCCAGCCAAGAAATCCGCGAATTGGGCGTAAAGTTAAAACTCAATCCCATCCGCGATGCGGTGCGCGGAAAAAAGGTGGTGCTGATTGACGATTCAATTATTCGCGGGACGACTTCACGTCAGTTAGTGCGGCTGGTACGGGAAGCAGGGGCGCGGGAAGTGCATATGCGGGTTTCTTCCCCGCCGAATCTTAGTCCATGTTACTATGGGATAGATACTGCCACCAAAGCGGAATTAATTGCGGCCAATCTTTCAATTGAAGGGATCCGCAAATACCTGGAAGCCGATTCATTAGGTTACTTAAGCTTAAAAAATCTGGTAAAATCAATTGGATTGCCGGCCAAAAATTTGTGCATGGCCTGTTTAAACGGCGAGTACCCGGTGCGAATACCCGAGAAGCTACAAAGCTTGAAATTATTCTTTAAATAGTCGTTAGTTGTTAGTCGTTAGTTGTTAGTTGTAAGTTGTTAGTTAATTAGGAGGTGAAAGAGATGTCAGATTGTTGTACTGGGTTTCCTAAGTGCCAAAAATGCGAAAAAGGTGATTTAGTGCCGTTGTCCGATTTTTCCAATAATGCGGTTTCGATCCGCTACAAGGCCTGGGCATGCACCAATAAGGAATGCCGGTTCTTTATTGTCCTGCGCGGCGGTGACGTGTATTATGGGACGGCTAGTGCTGAAGCAGCGAGATAAGGAGTGAGAGTGTGATCACTTATAAACAAGCGGGAGTAGATATCAAAGCCGGGGCGGAAGTTGTAAAAAGGATCCAGAAAATTGCCAAAGGCATTGGCTTTTTTGCCGGGTTTTATCCGTTGGGGGCAAATTATATTGTTGGGGCGGCCGATGGGGTGGGCACCAAACTGAAAATTGCCTTTTTAATGAATCGCCATGATACCATCGGGATTGACTTGGTAGCCATGAATGTCAATGATGTGGTGGTGAGCGGAGCAAAACCAATTTTCTTTTTGGATTATATCGGCTGTTACAAAGTTCACCCCCCAACCATTGAAAAAATTATAAAAGGGGTTTTAGCCGGCTGTAAAATGGCCGACTGCGAGCTATTGGGAGGAGAAACCGCCGAATTATCGGATATGTACAAACCCGATGAATACGATTTGGCGGGATTTGTTTGCGGGGTAATTGATAAAAGAAAAGTTATCAACGGCTCAAAAGTAAGGGTCGGCGACAAAATAATTGGCATTGCTTCTTCAGGACTGCATAGCAACGGCTATACACTGGCGCGCAAGGTATTGATCGATCATGCAAAGCTAGAACTGAAGGCTTATAACGAAGATCTCGGAAAGTCGCTGGGAGAAGAATTGCTGACTCCCACCAAAATTTACGTCAGGTTAATGTTAGACCTTATCAAACGCTATGAAATCAAAGGCATGGCGCACATTACTGGCGGGGGATTATTGGAAAACGTGGCGCGGGTCTTGCCGCCCAAGACGCAAGCCGTCATTGATTTTGGCTCCTGGCCCGTCTACCAAATTTTTAAAATGATCCAGCGGCTGGGTAAAGTTGACCAAAACGAAATGTACCAAACCTTTAACATGGGCATTGGTATGGTGCTGGTCGTTGCCGAAAAAAATGTTGATAAGGTCTTAAAATATCTGGCAAAACAGAAAGAAAAGGCCTACGTGATTGGTTCGATTGATAAAGGAAAGCAGGAAGTTATAATAATTTAATTAACAATTAACAATGACACAATTAACAAATCTAGGCGTGCTTGTTTCTGGTCGAGGCTCCAATTTGCAGGCGGTAATTGATGCTTGTGAGTCTGGCAGGATTCCGGCTAAAGTATCAATCGTCATTTCAAATAACCCACAAGCCTATGGGTTAGAACGCGCTAAGAAACATAAAATCCCAACAGCGATTATTGATCCCAACCAAGTTAAGGATAAAAATACTTACGAACTTGAGATTGTAAAAAATCTAAAACAGCATGCAGTTCAGTTGGTATGTTTGGCTGGCTATATGCGGATTGTTGGGCCGGTGCTCCTTGAGCATTTTACAGGCAAGATGATTAATATTCATCCGGCGCTCTTGCCGTCGTTTCCTGGCCTGCACGGGCAAAAGCAAGCGTTAGACCATGCCGTCAAAGTTTCGGGCGCAACCGTCCATTTTGTGGATGAGGGCTGTGATACCGGGCCCATTATTTTGCAGGCCGCTGTGCCGGTCATGGATAATGATACCGAAGAAAGTTTATCGGCAAGGATCCTTGAACAGGAACATAAGTTATATCCGCAGGCGATTAAATTAATTGCCGAAGGGAAAATTAGGGTTGAGGGGAGAAAGGTGAGAGTAATATGAAAAAAAAGAAGGCCCGTGAAGGCCTGACTGCCGTCAGGCAGGCCCGTAAAGGCAAAAGAAGGCAAAAGGCATTGATGGCGAAAAAGTACGCTTTAATTTCGGTGTCGGATAAAGCGGGTTTGGCGAAGTTTGCCAAAGAATTAAAAAAACAGGGATACGAAATAATTTCTTCCGGTGGGACGGCTAAGTTCCTGCGCAAAGCCGGCCTGCGGCCGATTGAAGTTTCTGCTTTGACCAAATACCCGCACATGTTGGATGGAAGGGTTAAAACGTTGCACCCAGTTATTTACGGCGGTATTTTAGCCGACCAAACCAACCCGCAGCATATGCAGGAAATCAAAAGGTACAAAATCAATCCTTTTAGCATTGTTGTTTGCAATTTATACCCATTTGAAGAAGTTACCAGCCGAAAAAATTGCACGCTGGCTGAAGCTATCGAAAATATTGATATTGGCGGGCCTAGCATGGTGAGGGCAGCAGCTAAGAATAATAAAAGCGTTGCCATTGTGGTTGACCCGGCGGATTATAACCAAATCACCTTGGAACTTAGCAAAAATGCCGGGCAAATCAGCCAAGAAACCCGGGAAAAATTGGCTCTCAAGGCCTATCAGCACACTAAACATTATGATGCCATTATTGTCCGCTATTTAAGTTCAAGATTCATCAACGAAGAAAAATTCCCAGCCAAAAAAGAAATTATCCTCGAAAAGGTCCAGGAGTTGCGCTACGGTGAAAATCCGCACCAACAAGCCGCACTTTATCAGGAAGCAACAGGGGACAGGGGACAGGGGACAGGGAATACAATTGTAGAAGCTAAACAATTACATGGTAAAGAACTGTCGTTTAATAATATTGTCGACATGGATTCGGCTTGGAATTGCGTCAATTATTTTGCCGAACCTGCGGTTGCCATCATCAAGCA
Source organism: Candidatus Margulisiibacteriota bacterium (assembly GCA_030018645.1). Classification (GTDB taxonomy): domain Bacteria; phylum Margulisbacteria; class WOR-1; order O2-12-FULL-45-9; family O2-12-FULL-45-9; genus JASEHX01. Next base: position 5,225 of record JASEHX010000024.1, read on the forward strand.
TAACAACCCCTGCGGAGCGGCCAAGGCCGATAATGTTCACGAGGCCTATAAAAAGGCCTACGCGTGCGATCCGGTTTCGGCTTTTGGCGGGATTGTAGCCGCCAACCGCCGGGTCGACGAAGCCATGGCTGGAGAAATGGCGGGGATCTTTATTGAAGTAGTTATTGCTCCCGGTTATACTCCCGGCGCGTTGGAAATTTTGAGAGAAAAAAAGAATATCCGCATTATGGATATGGAAGAACAATCCATCGGCAAACCTTTTAAGGGGATGGATTATAAAAGGGTCAGCGGCGGCATGTTAATCCAGGATCCTGATTTGGCCCAACTAGCTGTCAACGAAGTCAAAGTTGTCACCCAAAAACAGCCATCGCTGGCGGAAATGGAAGATTTATTCTTTGCCTGGGGGGTTGTCAAGTACGTCAAATCCAATGCGATTGTTTTAGTCAAGAACGGACAAGCCATTGGTATTGGAGCGGGACAAATGAGTCGGATCGATTCGGCCAATTTGGCTGCCAAGCGCGCGCGTTTTGATGTTAAAGGGGCGGTGCTGGCATCCGATGCCTTTTTCCCTTTCCCGGATGTGGTAGAATTAGCCGCCAGGTTGGGCGTTTCGGCCATTATCCAGCCGGGCGGGTCAGTTAAAGACCAAGATTCCATTGATAAGGCCAATGAAAATGGAATGGCGATGTTATTTACCGGTCGCAGGCATTTTAGGCATTAAGGAGAAGTTATGAAAAAAATATGTTTGACTGTTTGCTGTTTGCTTTTTACGAGCATGGCTTTTGCCGATACCACAGGCTTAATTACACCCTCGAACCCTTTACTAGCCATTAACCAATTCATGCCCAACGGCATGGGGGGGGTCGGCATCGGCTATGTGACAAGCGGGTCTGCAGAAACGGTGAATGTTTCCTGGCATCCGGACTTTAAATTTGGATTTTTTAGCGTTGGATTAGATGTCAATCTTCCCATGGGAGGATCATCCATTCCCAGCGGACTAGACAGTATTGTTTGGAGAAGCATTGCCTACGATGACGGCCTGCGCGGCTTGCGCTACGGCGTCATTGAAAGTTTAACTTGGGGTTCCGGCTTGTTAATGGATCGTTATTCAACCCGCTTGACTGGCACGGTCATATTAGATAACCGGCAGTTGGCTTTTGTCGGCTACCTGAATGCGCCGAGCGATATTACTGTCCGGGCATTAGCCACGAAAACCAGTTTGGACGGCGTTCGGATTGAGAAAAAAGTTAATCCAATGCTAACGGTGGGCGGTTCATTTTTATGCGATTATGACGGCGTGGTAATTCCTGCTGCCGGAACGAATCAGCAGGTAAACGGTGCCGGAGTGGACGCCAAGATTCCGCTGCCTATGAATTTCGAGGGCTATGCCGAAGTTGCCCAACTGCTCAACCATGGCAATGGGACATCGGTTGGCATTTCCTGGGGGCAGGATATCATGATAGCCAAAGCCAATTTCTCGGCCGAATACCGTATGTTAGATAAAGGGTTTGCTCCGGGCTATTTTAATTCGGAATATGAATACAACCCGGTTAATTTGACATCTCTAGAAGCCACCGGTCAGGCGAAAAACGGTTATCTAATCCGCTTGGATGCCGATGCACTGAGCATGGCGTCGCTAAAAGCCACTTATGAGCAATACAATCAAAGCAATGGGGCAGTGTCCGCTTATTTATACGGCAAACTGCCGCAAAAGGTTGAACTAAGCGGCTATTACTCCCAGCCCACCTTTACCGATTTTACTTCCCTGTCGTTTGAGCAAGGCGCAATATTAGGAGGAACGTTGGCTTATCCGATCAATACTTTTACCGATATTGTTGCCCACTATAAAAAGGCCTACAATTCAGCCACTGCCCGGGTAGAAGAAACACAGTATTACGAGCTAAGATTTAATTTGTAAACTTTTTAAGGCCGAAGAATTTTATTACCTTTGGTGACGTTGATCACTTTTGATGCTTTGCCTAGTTTAACCTTTCCCGGAAGAATATAATCAATTGTCGGCAGCTGCCTTCTTACTTCTGATGTAGTTAACGCCGGTTTCTCCCCTGCCATATTGGCCGAGGTAGCGGCAATTGGTCCAGTTAGCTTTAGTAACTTGAGAGTTGTTCGATGATTAGGAATACGGATGCCGACTTTATTCGTTCCTCCGCAGATTACTTTTGGTGCAAGTCTGGTTTTATAGACGACTAAGGTTAACGGTCCTGGCCAACGTTTTTTAGCCAATTTAAGCGCCTTCTCGTTGAATTTCCCTAACTTTTGCGCTTCCTCAAGAGTTGCGACTAAAACTTGTAATGGTTTATTTCTAGGCCGCTTTTTTAGCCGGTATATTTTGTGGATAGCTTTAGGTTTGGTCAGCAAAGCCCCGATCCCAAACACAGTTTCGGTGGGGAAGGCGATAACACTGCCTTTTTTAAGGCGATTAGCGGCTATATTAATTTTATTCATTATAGTAATATTGTACCCAAGAATCGCAGTCAGTGCTACAATATGTTGTGAAATGTCGATCAAGGAAAACCTGAAAATCATCCGCGCCAAAATCGCTAAAGCCGCGCGATCAGTCGGCCGACAACCAGAAGAAATAACAATAATCGCTGTTACAAAAACTATTTCTGTTGAACTAATCGAACAAGCCATCCAGGCCGGCATTACTGACATTGGCGAAAATCGCATTCAGGAGGCCATTCCCAAGATTCAAGCCTTAAGAGCCAAATATCCGCAGGTGACTTGGCATATGGTGGGGCATTTACAGAGCAATAAGGTTAAGCAAACGCTTGAGAACTTTGATATTATTCAGTCGGTGGACTCGTTAAAGCTAGCAGATAGAATCGGAAATCGGGGAATTGGGGAATCAGGGATGGGACATCAGGACATCAGGAAATCAGGGACAAAAAGGATAATGGTTGAGGTTAACACTTCGGGCGAAGCTTCGAAATTTGGAATTAAGCCGGAAGAAACCATAAAACTATTGCAAAATATTGCGGCATTTGGTAATCTTAGAGTTGAAGGGTTGATGACAGTTGGCCCGTTGGCCGAAAAAGCGGAGGATTCGCGGACTGCATTTAAAAGACTAAAACAATTGAGCGAGCAAATTAAACAATTAAACCTTCCCAATGTTGAAATGAAATACCTTTCGATGGGTATGTCAGACGATTTTGAAATAGCTATTGAAGAAGGATCAAATATGGTCCGCCTTGGCCGCGCCTTATTCGGCGCGCGCCCGCCGAAAATTTATTGAAGGCGGGAAAGGAGAAGGTAATATGGTGGAAAGTTTATTTAGAAGGGCAAAGCAGTTTATTGGGATCGAGGAAGAAGCGGGTGAAGAAAATTATGGCCAGCAGTTGGAGATGAGCTCAATTTTAAAGGCCAAAAAAGAAAAAGAACGAGAAAACCGTCCTGACGTATTGCTGGAGATTATTTCCTACGAACCCAAGGTTTATGAGGATTCCCTCAATATCTCCGGCCACCTGCGCGCCGGCTGTCCAGTCATTATTAACCTCAAACATCTTGACCCGGCCGAGGGGACCCGCCTGATCGATTTTGTCTGCGGAACGGCCTACGCCATTGACGGACACATGATGAAAATAGGGGAAACCATTTTCCTCTTTACTCCAAACAGCATCGCTATCACTTCAGCCGATGATAAAGCATCATTTGGCGAGGAATTGGTGATTGAAAGGGACAAGCGGGATTCATTTTTCTCTAGGTAATCTGTTACCCCGCTAACACTATGACTAATCTGGCATTCATCGGGGCCGGCAAAATGGCCGAGGCCCTCATTGCGAAATTAAATAAAGAAAATAATATTTTAGCCGCAGATATTAATGCTTCACGATTGCAGTATCTTAAGAAACGCTATAAGATCAAAGTTACAAAAGATAATAATGAAGCTTTTAAATCTGGGGACATAGTGATCTTGGCGGTTAAGCCGCAGCAAATGGGGGAGGTGTTGGAGGAACTTAGACCAACGACCAATGACCAACGACCAACGACTTTGATTATTTCAATTGCGGCCGGGATTACACTTGCTTATCTGCAAAAGAGGTTGCCGGGATTTGCTGTTATCCGTGCCATGCCCAATAATCCTTGTTTAATTGGGATGGGGGTTACGGCCATGGTAAAAGGTAAAAATGTATCGAGCAAGCAGGTCAAACAAGCCAAAGCGATTTTTTCCAAAGTGGGAGAAGTTTATTACGTGGTTGAACATCTGATGAGTGCCGTTACCGGCCTTTCCGGTTCGGGGCCGGCCTTTGTTTATCAAACCATTGATGCTCTGGCATTAGGCGGCAGAGAGGCTGGTTTGCCCAAAAATTTAGCGGAAAAATTTGCACTGCAAACTGTCATCGGGGCGGCCATGACAGTAAAAACAACCGGGAAAACCCCTGCCGAACTGACCGCCATGGTGGCTTCTCCCGGAGGAACTACCATTGAAGGGTTAAAGAGGCTGGAGAAATACGAATTACCGCGGGCATTAAAAGAGGCGGTTACTGCCGCAGCTAAAAAATCTGCAAGTTTGTCACGAATTTAGATAATTAGAAAATTAGGTGGTTCAATATGACAGTCCTTATCGTTGGCACCATTGGTCTGGATACGTTGGAAACTCCCTTTGGCAAAAAAAAGGATGTATTAGGCGGATCGGGAATTCATGCCGCCATCTCTTCCAGTTTTTTTGCTAAAACTGCCATTGTCGGCGTGGCTGGGACCGATTTTCCCAAAGAGCATTTTGATTTTTTGGCGTCGCGCGGCATTGATACTGGCGGCATCCAAATCTTGCCGGGCGAAACTTTCCGCTGGTCGGGCTATTACGAATACGACATGAACCAGGCGCATACCCGGGATACACGCCTTAACGTTTACGCCCTGTTTGACCCCAAAGTGCCTGACAATTTAAAAAAGGCCGAATATGTGTTCTTAGCTAATTTAGATCCTGAACTACAGCTCAAGGTTGTCAACCAATTAGAAAAGCCAAAACTGCTCGTAATGGATACTATGAATTATTGGATTAAAAACAAGCGCGAAGCCCTGCATGAAATTGTCAAAAAAGTAGATTTTGTCTTGCTTAACGACGGCGAAGCCCGCCAATTTATGGAAACCCCCAATATCCCCATTGCCGCAGCTCGTTTATTAAAGTTAGGCACCAAAGCGGTCATCATTAAAAAGGGAGAACACGGGGCGCTGTTATTTACCGACGGTGTGCATTTTTCAGCCCCTTCCTATCCGCAAGATATCCTGCGTGATCCCACCGGCGCGGGCGATTCCTTTGCCGGCGGATTCATAGGTTACCTGGCCAAAACCGGCGACCTGTCGGAGGCCAACATTCGCCGCGCGGTTATTATCGGGTCGGTCATGGCTTCGTATAATGTAGAAGATTTCAGCGCCGACCGCCTGCGCCGTTTGAAACACAAGGAGATTATTGACCGTTTCAATGAATTCCGCCGATTTTCTGAATTTGAAGCTATTTCGGCCGCAATGTTAAGCTAAAAGGAGAGAAAAGATGTTTGATGAATTTCAAAAGATTGGGAAATATTTGTTTCAGGAAGGACTAGTTAATTCTCACGGGGGTAGTTTAAGCATCCGCGAGGGAGATAAAATTTTTATTACCCGCCGCGGTTGTATGCTGGGAGAATTTAAAAAAGAAGATATCCTTGAGCTGCCGCTTGAGCTAAAAGAAAAAAATGACCAAGCAGCCCAAGACCTTTCTATCCATCGGACAATCTATCGAGATACCCAGGCAAAAGCTGTCATCCATGCGCATCCGGCTAGTGCGGTGGCCATTTCCATTACTGATAATAAAGTTGTTCCGCAAGATGCCGAAGGGAGCCAACTGTTTCGTTCCGCGCCCATTGTGCGCGGACGCGATGAAGTAGGGGCGGAAGAAACCGCCAACCTGGTCCCAACCTTTTTTGTCGGCGGCAGTGTGATCATTGTTGTGAAAGGCCACGGCAGTTTCGCGATTGGGAAAACGTTGGAAGAAGCATATAGCTATACTTCTGCACTGGAAAATTCCTGTAAAATAATTGTGGCTGTGCGCGCTTCCGGCGGGAGACAGCCGCACCGAGAAAAGCCCGACCAAGCGCCGCGCCAGCCCCTGCACCAGCGCTCCATGCACCACCAGCGCTCCGGTATCCCGCCGGGCATTGGAGTGATGGACCGCAGCCGATATAATAAAAGATGAGCCTTTTTTCTGATTTAGCCGATAAAGTAAAGATCTATAATCCACAAGCAGACACTTATTTACTGCAAAAAGCATTTGATTTTGCTGCATCTGCCCATGCCGAACATAAGCGCTTATCCGGTGACCCTTATATCGTTCATCCAGTGGCCGTAGCGTCTATTTTAGCTGGTCTTGAGCAAGATGTTGTTACTCTTTCAGCCGCTCTTCTCCACGATGTTATCGAAGATGCCGAAGTTGATCGTGAGGCCTTAGCAAAAAACTTTGGCGAGGAGATTGCCAAATTAGTTGAAGGGGTCACTAAACTTAGCCAATTTACTTTTGTCAGCCGCGAAGTGCGGCAGGCCGAAAATTTCCGCAAAATGTTTGTAGCCATGGGACAGGATTACCGCATCATTATCATCAAATTGGCCGACCGCCTGCATAATATGCAAACCTTAAAATATTTATTGCCGGAAAAACAAAAAGAAACCGCCCTGGAAACACGGGAAATATTTGCTCCGCTGGCCCACCGCATTGGGGTATGGAAAGTAAAGTGGGAGCTGGAAGATTTATCATTTGTTGCCCTCGAGCCGGAAAAATATGAAGAGATAAAGAGCAAGGTATCCACCAGCCGCCGGGAAAGGGAAGAATATATCTTTGGTTTTATCGAGCAAGTATCAAAAATACTGGAAAGAGTCGCTATTAAAACCGAAATAAACGGGCGGCCAAAGCATTTTTACAGCATCTACCGTAAAATGGTGGACCAAAACTTGGAATTTGATGAGATTTATGATTTGACGGCGGTGCGGGTAATTGTTGATTCGGTCAAAGATTGTTATGCCGTGCTGGGGCTTATCCATGCCGCTTGGAAGCCCATTCCGGGGCGGTTTAGGGATTATATCGCCATGCCCAAATCCAACGGCTATCAATCACTGCATACGACGGTAATTGGACAAGGCGGACGTCCGGTGGAGGTCCAAATCCGCACGCGTGAAATGCACCGCATTGCTGAATACGGGATCGCTGCCCACTGGCGCTACAAAGAAGGGACGACCGATAAAACCCTGGATCAAAAGATGTCTTGGTTCCGCGAAATGCTGGAATGGCAAAACGAGCTGAAGGATGCCCAAGATTTCATGGAAAGTTTGAAGATTGGGCTAATTATTGATGAAATATTTGTTTTTACTCCCAAAGGCGACGTGTTTGATTTGCCGCTGGGGGCTTGTCCGATTGACTTTGCCTATCGTGTCCACACCGAAATTGGCCATCGCACAGTTGGCGCTAAAGTTAATGGCAGAATTATGCCGCTTGATCACGCCCTGCAGAGCGGCGATATCGTAGAAATAATGACAGGCAAAAAAGACGACCCCAGCCGCGATTGGATGCGCTTTTGTAAAACTGCTTCCGCCCGGGTTAAAATCCGCAACTGGCTGAAAAAACACGGCGAAATAGCCCAAGTTGAAGCCAAAATACCTGAGCCGATCATTGAAGCCCAAAAAGACAAAGCTATAGTTCCAGCCAAAAGAAAACCAAAATCCAAGGCGGCGGTTATTGTTGCCGGTTTAAAAAATGTATTAATTAAATTTTCCCGTTGCTGTTCTCCTGTCCCGGGCGATCCTGTTATTGGTTTTGTAACCAAAGGGAAGGGTGTTTCAGTCCATCGGCAAGATTGCAAGAATGCCATTGAGCATAAACCGCTGCAGGAAAAAGTGATTAAAGTTGAATGGGATTTATTGCACGAGGTCTCAATGCCGGTCGAAATTGAAATAGAAGCCTTTGATAGGGTAGGCGTCTTTAAGGATATTTTAGCTGAAATTGCCGAAACGCATACCAATGTTGCTTCAGCTAAGATTTCTACCAAGCGTGGCAGTACTGCGTTTTTAAAAGTCAAAGTTGATGTCAAAAACCTAGAACATTTATACCAAGTGATAAAAGTCATCAAAAATGTGCGGGATGTCTATAGTGTTAAAAGGTGATTGACCAAAAATTTAATTATTTACTAATCAGTCGATTGTTTTGTTTGACGGGGCTTTATCATGCTTGGCTGTGGGTCATTTTTAAAATACATGATATAGGTGCCGTTTTTTAAAGATACAACTGTAGGGTCAGCAATAATTCCGCTTAATCCTTGTATAAGATTGCTTGCCAACTCTGTAAGTTTCCCATCCTCATATTTAGCAACACAAATCCCGTGCCCTGCATAATAACACAGATAATTGCCGTTTATTAAATGAGTGGAACATACTCCTCCCTGAGGAAAGAAAAATCCCACATCTTTAGTAAATTTTCTGGTAGTAGTTTTACTAATTAGCTTAATCAATCCGTTTGGCTCTGACAATAACAGCACCCAAGTGCCTTGAGCATCTTTAAATAGATCAGGATCAGTAACCTTTTCCCCGGTGTAAAGAACTGCATCTTCAGTGAAGTGGAGGCCATTTATGGATGTAGCGGTAACTATCTTATGTGCCTTATGCGTTCCTCCTTGTTGGAAGTTGCCTAGATAAGTTAGCCTAATTTTACCTTTATCAATGGTGGCGGAGGGATCAACTGGACGGGGACTGTTGGATCCAGCAATAACTACGTCATAAATATTAAAACTCTTCCCTTCGTCTGAACTAATAGCGACACTTAGTTTTTCCTTATGAGGATCTTTTGCATTAACGTAATACAGGTAGATTGTACCGTTGTGATAAACCGCCCCAGGAACAGAAGCATGATCAAAAAGCAGGGCGAGATCAACCTTCCAGTCTAGTCCATTGGTTGAAGTAGCTTGGTGTATCCGGTGGTAATAAGGCCCAGCGCTAGGCATTTGAATGAACGGCATAGGAGGATTCGAGGTCACGGAAGAAACGATATCTCTTTCCGCTATTGCTGGTTGATTGAAGAATATTAATGAGAGGGTAATTGGAAAAACAATACCC